>JAMWCK010000091.1 GCA_023819625.1 Candidatus Omnitrophota bacterium
AATCATACCTCTCGGCCCCATGAAGTTGTGGCAAGTGTGCTTTTGGATAGATTAAGTGGCTATGTCGGGCTGGTTATTTTAGCGCTTTTGGCGTTGCTTTTTGGCTTTCGTCTTATTCCAGATAGAACCCCCTTCTTGGCTGTCGGCGTAATTACCTTGATATTAATTGCTATTTTACTGGCATTATTTAATAAATTTATCTATACAAAGATAAGCCGTCTTTTACATTCGCCTCGTGCGGGAAAGATTCGTCAGGCAGTTAAGGATCTGCACGATGAACTGTATTATTTCCGACATAACAAAAAGATAATTATTAAAAGCTTGATTTTTTCTATTTTTATTCAGATGATTGGTTCTTTAAGTTTTTATCTGATTAACCTTTCTTTAGGCTTAAAAATAAATATCGTCTACTTTTTTATCTTTTTACCTCTCATCGGCGCAATTACCCTTTTGCCTATCTCTATAGGTGGCCTAGGATTACGTGATGCCACGGTTGTATTTTTCTTTGCTAAGGCAGGTGTAAGTAAGGATTTGGCCCTTGCCATGTCTTTGTTAAATTTCTTCTTTATTCTGGTATTGGCAGGTATTGGAGGACTTATCTATGTCTCTACACTTCATCATCGACGGATACAATATCATCCACCACGCCGCATACATTTCGCAGCGTCCCAAAAGGGCTAAAGAAGAACGGTTTGCGTTGTTGGAATTTATACGGATAAATAAACTCTGTGGAAGCACAAGAAATAAAATTCTCATTGTCTTTGACGGTTATCCGGATCCCTCAATATTAAACCGAATCTCAAAAGACATGGAAGTGGTATTTTCTAAAAACGAAAAGGCCGATTCTAAAATTAAGCAATTCATTGAGCGGTCGGTGAATCCTAAGAATGTCGTTGTGGTCTCTGATGATAAAGAGATAGGGTTCTTTGCTAAATCTTATGCCTGTCGTTGGGTAAAAGTGGAAGAGTTTATCCAGCGCAAAATAAAACCGATAAATAAAAAGGCCGAACCCTTAAAACCTGAATTAAGTTTTAGCCAGATCAATAAGATAAATCAGGAATTGAAAGAACTGTGGCTAAGGCAAAAGAAAAATCAACAAATTTCATAAAGTTTTTAGGGACAGCAGGAGCACGTTTTGTGATGATAAAACAACTGCGTGCCTCAGGAGGACTGTGGATATCCTCTAAAGGAACAAATGTTTTAGTTGACCCTGGACCAGGCAGCATTGTGCGTTGTGCCAAAAGCCTGCCGAAACTCGATCCTACTAGGTTAGACGCGATAATTTTAACCCACAGACATTTAGACCACGCAAACGATATTAATGTGATGATTGAGGCAATGACCGAGGGCGGATTTAAAAAAAGAGGGGTTGTTTTTTGTCCTGCGGATGCAATAGAAAAAGACCCGGTAATTTTAAGGCATGTGCGTGATTTCATTCAAAAGATAGAGATTCTACAGCCAAACCGGACTTATAAAATAGGTAACTTTAAGTTTATCACCTCAATGAGACATATCCATCCTGTAGAAACTTACGGGATAAAATTTAATCTGAATTCTACAAGTATTGCCTTGGTTTCCGATACAAAATACTTTGAGAGATTAATAGATTTTTATCAAGCTGATGTATTAATAATCTCGGTTGTTTTTTTTAGGGCCGGGCTAGAAGTTGAGCATTTAAGCCTTTCTGATGCCGAGGAACTGATTAAAAGAATAAAACCCAAAAGGGCAATCCTTACGCACTTTGGGATGACGATGCTTGCAGCAAAACCCCATCTTCAAGCCGAAGAATTAACCCGGAGACTAAAAATGGAAGTCCTGGCTGCCTATGACGGAATGACCTTAAGTTTCTAATTTTTCTTTCCCACACCCTATCAAACTACATACGCGTTGGTTATGGTTATTTTTCTTGACAGAGGATAAAATTTTATAGGATAATAAGAATAGTAAAATTTTACTATTTGACTTGAGTGGTTTTAATTTTGAGATGAAAATTACCCAGATTCTTCAAGATAAGGCAAAACTCGCCGATAAACCAGCGATAATCTTTAAAGACAAAATAATTTCCTTCTTACAATTAAAAGATTTTTCTTTTCGGCTTGCCAATAGTCTAATCAAGATAGGGATAAACAAACAGGATAAAGTAGGTATCTATCTTCCGAACTCTCCCGAGTATGTCTATAGTTATCTAGCCCTTTGGTCAATCGGTGCTACCTGTGTGCCTTTAGATTTTATGTTAACTGAAGAAGAATTGGTATCCTTTCTCAATCACTCTGAGGCAAGGCTTTTAATTGCCAAAACTAAAGCGGGAATTTCCTTTTTAGAACTTAAGGAAAGGTGCCCTTATCTAAAAGGGATTATATTGACGGAAGAAGGAAATAACTTTTTGTCTTTTAAGGAGTTATTAGAGACAGGATTAAACAAGATACCTAAGATTAATATCGATGATAAAGATTACGCAATTATTTTCTATACCTCAGGAACTACGGGAAGACCAAAAGGGGTTTTGGTCAATTATCTTCAGTTATCCGCACCTCCTAAGGCAATGGAATTTTTTGTGGATTTGACAGAGAAAGATATTGCCTTGTGTGCGGTGCCGTTTTCTCATTTGGGAGGTTTAGTTTATATCCAGAATTTAATTTCCTTTGGGTTAAGCGTAGTTTTAATGGAGCGTTTTTTACCTTTAGAATTCTTAAGGAATATTGAAAAATATAAAGTCACTTGCTTTTGGATCGTTCCTTCAATGTATTATGCGATGTTAGAATTAAAGGAATTCGAAGAATTAGATCTCTCAAGTTTGCGTTGGATAGTTACCTTTGGCGCATCTTCTTGCCCTGATGCCCTAAGAAGATTCCATAAGTATTGTCCTCAGGCCCACATCTTAAATGGCTGGGGTTTAACTGAGACCAACGCCCCGACTACAGTAATAAAGATGGGCTCAAACAAATTAGAATCTGTAGGCAGACCTGCGCCCTGGATTGAGGTAAAAGTCTTTGATGAAAACGCCAAAGAATTATCTTTTGGCCAGGTCGGTGAGATTGTGGTAAAGGGCTGGGTAGTTACAGATGGTTATTATAAAGAACCCTTGCTTACTAAAGAGGTAATCAAAGATGGTTGGTTCTATACGGGAGATATGGGTAGATTTGATGAGGAAGGTGACCTTTATATTGTGGGCAGAAAAAAAGAAATGATTAAAGTGGCGGGGGAAATTGTCTTTGAGCCAGAGGTAGAATCAATAATAATGAAACATCCTGAGGTTATAGATTGTGCGGTAATTGGCGTTTTTGATAAATTAAGAGGTGAAGTGCCCAAGGCATTTGTGGTATTAAAGGAAGGCGCAAAACTTAAGGCTGAAGATTTAAGAGACTTTTGTCGCAAGCACCTTGCCCATTTTAAGATTCCCCATTATTTTGCATTTTTAAAAGAATTACCCAAAACGCGTTCAGGGAAGATTGATAAGGAAAGTTTAAGAATAAAACCATAAAAATATGCTTTCATCCAAGAGAATAGAAGAAGAATTATTGCGTGAAGAAAAAGAGGCAATACGGCAGTATAAGGGGATTACCCAAATAATCGGGATTACATATCTGCTTTTGGCAGAGAAAATCCTTGATGCCTGTGGTAGTTTAAATGGGACTATTTTAGATTTAGGCACAGGTTTAGGCGATTTTGCCTTTGCTGTGGCCAAAAAATTTCCTTTGGCAGAGGTTATCGGATTAGATATATCGGAAGAGATGTTAAAACTTGAGGAGGTGCAAAAGAAAGGATTTTTAAATTCTATAAAAGCAAGTTATCTTGAGGATGAGTTAAAAGAGATGTTAAAAGAGGCGGAAGTTAAGGATTTTTTATTAGAGCCACAAAGGTTTTCCCGCAGAAATATATTAAAGAATTTAAAGGTATTAAGAAACACACCCCAACGCTCGGAAAGATTCAATCAGTTATACCTTAACCTCTGGATTAAAAAATGAAAAGATTTATTAAATGGTTCAGTCATGGGTTGATTCGCTATCGTTTTGGTTTCTTAGGGTTGTGCTTAATTATCAGTTTATTCTTTGCATATCAACTAAAAAACCTTTCCTTTAGGACAAATTTATCTGATTTTTATCCCTTAAAACACCCTTACTTAAAGGTTCAGGAAAGATTAACCGAGATCTTTGGAGGTTTAAATCAGGTATTAATCGCCATTGAGGTAAAAGAGAAAACAATCTTAAATCCTAAAACCTTAGAGAAGGTCTGGTATATTACCGATGATTTGTATTTGACAGAAGGAATTAATGCGGCAAGGGTGGTCTCGCTTTCTGCCCGAAAAATAAAGTATGTAGAAGCAGATTCTGACGGATTTTTAAGTATGCGGCTTATGCACGATCCTCCTAAGACAGAAAAAGAAATTAAAGACTTGAAGGAAAGGATTATAAGAACCCCCATAGTCTATGGTCCAATTGTATCAAGAGATTTTAAGTCTACTTTGATCCAAGCAGATTTTGAAAAGAATGTTTCCGTGCGCAAGATCTTTAATCTGATGCAGGAACTTAAAAATAAATATGAGGATAATAATCATAAAATTTATCTTTGTGGTTATCCTTTATTACAGGGATGGCTGGATGCATATTTAGTTAAGATGGTAAGGTTATTTTTACTTACCTTATTTTTAATTGCGCTGGTTTTATATCAAATCTTTCGTTCTAAAAGGGGTGTGTTCTTACCCATAATTTCTGCTTCAATGGCTACCTTGTGGGGATTGGGACTGATGAGTATGTTTGGTTATAAACTTACTCCTTCAACTGTGCTTGCACCATTTTTAGTCTTTGCCTTAGGGGTAAGTCATTCGGTGCAGTTTATAAAACACTATTATGAATATATGTATCAATATAAACAGAATTCCAAGGCAGTAAGTATAAAGATTACCAAAGACCTATTTGTTCCTGCCTTCGTAGGTTTATTAACGGATGGGATTGCGCCTTTTAGTTTACTTATGGTTCCTTTGAGTATAATCCAGAGTTTAGCTATAGGAATTGGCTTTGGGATTTTAAGTATATTTTTTTCTACAGTAATTTTGGTGCCGAATCTATTATCTTTTATGAAGCCACCTAAGAGACCGGAGATTTTAAGAGAAGAAGCAACTACCTTTACTAACCGGATTATGACGAGTTTTGCAAAATTGGCAATAAAAGGTTCTTTGCGCTGGCTGGTAATTATAAGTTTTTTATTACTTACCTTTCTTTCTCTTTGGGGAATAAAAAATATTGAAATTGGAGAAAAAAGAC
>JAMWCK010000092.1 GCA_023819625.1 Candidatus Omnitrophota bacterium
TTAGCTACTCAATTGATAAAGATATTACAGGAATCAAGTATTGCCAAACAGAAAATTAAGCAGATAAATAAAGAGAGAGAGGCTTTACAACTAAAGATCCATGCCCTGGAATTACAACTGCACACCCTCCAAGAGGACCTCGCCTTAAAAGACCGCACTAAAACCAAAGAGATAGAAGAACTGAACTCTCAGATTGAGAAATTAATCCAAGAGAAAAATCTCTTAGAAAAGCAACTGCTGGCAGTGCAGGGAAAAGAGAGTTTGATTGCCGAGGAACTTTTGCGTCTAGATAAAAAGAAGCGGATTTTAGAAAAAGAGAATTTAGAGAAGATGTATCAGTGGGTTAAAGTTCATCAGCATCCGCGCACGGGTCTGGTGATGAGTTTTGAAGGAGACCGCGAGGTTGAAAACTGGGCCTTTACATATGATCAGGCACTGGTAATACAGGTCTATAGTTATTTTTCTGATTTTGAACGTGCCCGCAAACTCTTGGAATTTTTCTTCAAAAATGCCAAGAGGATAGATGGACAGTTTGTAAATGCCTATTATGTCAACGATGGTAGTCCTGCAGAATATATTGTGCACAGTGGTCCAAACATCTGGTTAGGAATTGCGGTTTTAAAATATATTCAGAAGACAAAGGATTATACTTTTTTTCCTTTAGCCGAAGATATCGCCTACAGGATAATCTCTTTACAAAATCAGGACCCTGAAGGTGGTATCCGTGGCGGACCAAATGTTACCTGGTATGCTACCGAGCATAATCTGGATGCCTATGCCTTTTTTAATCTATTCTATAAGATGACCCAAAACCCACAATACCAAGCTGCGCGAGATAAGATATTAAACTGGTTAGTTAAACATACCTATGATAAGGTAGATGTTCCGATTAAGCGGGGCAAGGGAGATTCTACAATTGCCACCGATACCTATGCCTGGTCAATTGCGGCAATTGGACCGGAGAAATTAGAAGAATTGGGCATGAATCCCGACAGAATCATGGAGTTTGCGGAAAGTAACTGTAGTACAGAAGTATCTTTTAGGCGACCGGAGGGCAAGACAGTAAAAATCAAGGGATTTGATTTTGCTCCCGCAAGACACCTTGCGCGTGGAGGGGTAGTTTCTTCAGAGTGGACGGCCCAGATGGTTTTGGCGTTTAAGATTATGGCGGATTTTTATTATCAAAAGAATATGCCGGCAAAGGCACACACCTATGAGTTAAAGGCAGATGAGTATCTGGCAGAACTTGCGCAGATGATTATTTCCAGCCCCTCCCCCTCGGGTCAAGGGGAGAGTTGCCTACCTTATGCTACGCAAGATTTTGTGGATACCGGCCATGGTTGGATGACACCCAAGGGAAGCTCTACTGGTTCGGTTGCCGGCACGGTTTATACTATTTTCGCTTATTATAATTATAATCCTTTAGGATTTGCCAAAGAATAATGTTGGACTTAAGGCAGATTTACCGCAAACTATATGCCAAGTTTGGACCGCAACACTGGTGGCCGGGAGATTCGCCCTTTGAGGTAATGGTGGGGGCGATCCTTACCCAGAATACCAACTGGGCCAATGTAGAAAAGGCAATCAACAATCTTAAGAAACACAATTTATTAAATCCGCAGAAACTCAATACCCTCTCTTTGAAAAAACTCGCCTCTTACATAGTAGCCTGTGGTTATTATAATATTAAGGCGAAGCGCCTGAAAGAATTTTTGAAATTTTTTTGTCAGGAGTATAAAGGCAATCCAAAAAAAATGGCCAAGACCGATACGCAAGAATTACGGCGTAAATTACTTAAGGTCTCTGGCATAGGTCCAGAGACCGCAGATTCGATATTACTTTATGCCTTGGGAAAACCGGTATTTGTGATTGATGCCTATACAAAAAGGATACTTCTAAGACACAATCTGATTAAAGAAGATGCCGACTACACCAAGGTCCAGAATTTGTTTATGAAAAATTTAAAACCCGATGTAAAATTATTTAATGAATACCATGCCTTACTGGTTCGTTTGGGTAAAGATTTTTGTCTAAAGAGGAGGCCAAGATGCGAGATGTGTCCGCTCAAGAATTAAATTCTAAATGGGAATTTTTAAGTCCTAAACGAGTTTCTCGGTCCTTTAAGGTTAAGACCTCTTGCTTTGGGGAATGGAGATCTCGGATGATTAAATTTTTCCTTATCATTTTATTTGAATTTTTTATTTTTAATCTTTCTTATGCCGCTCCCTGTTATGGCAGTCGGATGCCCAAGAAGAAAAAAATTTTTATGGGCATACAGACCCATGCGGTTTTTAAAAGATATCTAGAAGATGAATTCGGCAAAGTAAGAAGTACACAGCATTTTGTCCTTTTGTCCTTGGGAGTTTATGATTGGTTATCCTTAGATTTAAAGGCCGCAGCAGGAAATTTAAAACAACATCCTTGTGGGACTGCAGAGTTAGATTATTCTTCAGGTTTTGCCGGTGGCTATGGCTTTCGCCTTCGGCTTTATGAAAGAAATAATTTTAAGACTGTCTTTGGGTTCCAACACATTAGCGTTCATCCCAGGAAGGTTTGGCAAGGAAGCATAAAGCATCGCGCAATTTTAGATGATTGGCAGTTTTCTCTACTCGGTTCCTATAATTTTAAAAAATTTACACCCTATTTAGGGATGCGCTGGTCGCGTCTGGATTATATCCACTGGGAGGATGATTCCCGAAAGCGCATCAAGTCAGATTTGACCAAAGATATGGGTTTAATTGTGGGCGTAGATATACCTTTTAAAAAAAATCTCTGGATGAATCTTGAAGGAAATTTCTTCGATAGTGAGGCTTTAGCCTTAAGCATCAACTATAGTTTTTAATGATAAATAAAAATCGACTGATAAAACTTACCCAGAAATTAATTTCTATCGATTCACAGAATCCGCCGGGAGACGAGTACGCTATTGCAAGATTCGTCAAAAGGTATCTGGATAATTTAGGAATAAACGCAAAAATTTACACCTTTAAAAAAAGACGCAGCAATGTAGTGGCGAGATTAAAAGTAGAACCGCACAGACCTTCGCTTTTGATTACTCCGCATTTGGATACGGTACCTAAAGGAAATGGTTGGCGTTTTGATCCTTTCTTAGGCAAGATATATAGACATAGAATCTATGGGCTAGGTGCCACAGATTGTAAAGGCAATTTAGCGGTTGCCTTAGAGGTCATCAATAGTCTTATTGAAGATGGGGTTACTTTAGATTACAATTTGATTTTTGCGGCTACCGCCGATGAAGAGAGTGGTTCTTTTTTTGGACTTAAACCTCTCTTGGAAAGACAAATTATAAAACCCAACCTGGCGGTGGTTCTGGATGCTGATGAATTTAAAATTATTGTGGCACAAAAGGGATTAGTTCATCTTAAAGTAACTCTTTTCGGTAGACGTGCCCATGGCGCCTATCCTTGGCAAGGCAGAAATGCCATTACCCTGGCGGTAGATATCTTAAAAGAGCTAAAGGACTCTGTCTTTACAGGCAACAAAGGCAGGGTTTATCCAAAGAATAAATATCTAAAACCTCCTACGCTAAATATCGGTACAATTAAAGGCGGAGATAAGGTAAATATCGTTGCGGACTGGTGTGAGTTTGAATTGGACTTTAGGTTTTTACCCGGCATGTCTGCGAATGTGATCTTAAAAGACCTAAGAGAGATTATCCAAAAGTATACCTATAAGTTTAAAATCAAAATTGAGGGGATACAAAAACCATATCAAATTAAAGCGTCCCATAATTTAGTTAAGTATTTAAGTCAGGCAATAAGAAATGTGGGAATGGTCCCGAAGATAAAAGGCTCTGAAGGCGCAACGACGATTAGTTTCTTTGCAGATAAACATATCCCGGCAGTGGCGGTAGGGTTTGGCAGTTCAGGTTGCAGTCATCGTATAAATGAATACGTAAAGATAGATAATTTATATAAAGGTGCCCAGGCATTAGAAGAGTTTCTTAAAAATTTTTGTTTTTAAAGAGGAAGGTGAATGAAAAGGTATCACTTTTACGTCTCAGGGAGACTTAAGAAAATATTTCTTTATTACGAATTGCCAGAGAAGAATAGCCAAACCTACACAAAGCCAAAATCCTACAGCCATAAAATAAGGCTTCCAAAATTCCCAGAATTCTCGGTCTGCTCTTCTAAACCTTTCTTTTTTGGTGCGCTCTCGCATCTTTAGATATTCAATACAATATATGAGGTCACCGATGGTTTCAATATCCTTCTGGTTTTCCCAGCTAATCTTTACTTTAAACTCTTTTTCCAATCTTCGCCTTAAGGGTATGGCATCAATGAAGGCTATGCCTAAGTCTTTGGGAAAGGATGTAGAAGAAGAGATAAGTTTTTCCTTGTCTATTTTAAGCATCTTGGCAATGATGTCTTTGGTCTTTTCTTCAATTGCTGTCTCAAATCTCTTTTCTTCTTCAGGTGTCTTTGGTTTCTCTCTCAAATGTGGCTCCTGGTAAGGCTCTCCAAATATACCTTTTACCCTTCTTATCAGGTCTTCGCTTAAGTTCCTTTCAAAATTAGCTTCATTCTCTGGCTCATAGCCAAAGTAATAGTCAAATGTTACTCTGGGTTTGGGCTTTTCTTCCATTTCCAGCTTACCTTCTTCTGGTTTTGTGGTTTTATCAGCACGTTTACCGAACTTAGAAAGCCCTTCTTTAACTATATCTGTTCGTACATACCTACCATCTGGCTCATATCTGGGTATCTCCTTATACCGGTAAAGAACCGAGCTCATCACTAAAACCTTGGTATCTTTTAAAAGAGGGTCTTTTCTGATGAGGTGTAAAAATTTATCTCCAGTCATCTTAGGCATCTTTAAATCCAGAACTACTAAATCAAAAGGATTTGCCCTTAAGATATTCAGACCTTCCTCACCACTGTAAGCGCAAATTGGCTCATAGCCTTCTTTTTCTAAGGCCTTGCGGTATATCTCAACGATATCCTTTTCATCGTCAATTACTAAAATGCGTTTACGTTTAGCCATATCTCTCACCTCTTTTCTTGGCCGCGGGTAAGGTAAAATAAAAACTTGTGCCTTTGCCTCTTTCGCTGTTTAGCCAAATCTTTCCCCTG
>JAMWCK010000093.1 GCA_023819625.1 Candidatus Omnitrophota bacterium
TGTTGGATATTATTATGCACCTGAGGTAGAAAGATATCTAAAAGAGAAATATCCTGAAATAAAACTCATGAAGAGCTTTGAGTTTGAGATGAGGTATACAAGAATTCTATCGGGATAATAAAAAACATGGTGATGGTGAAAAAATTTTGCCAATATTAAAAGAAAGCGAGTAATATATATCTATGCATGATTTATTTTTCCTTCCAAAGAAAAAATCAAGTTTAGAGTATAGAATAAGAGAACTTTGCAGTCTTTTTAGGGAAAATAATAATATACCCAAATTCATATACGGTATAAATGAGTATGCCTTAAGTATTATAGAGAAATGTGAGATTAGTGGTTTTATAGACGACTTTAGAGAAGAAAAAGAATTTATGGGCAAACCAATATTAAGATTAGAGGAGGTTCCCAAGGACTCTATAATCATCTCTGCAATAGTGGGCATAATTCCCATTACAATTAAAAAAAGGCTGCAAAAGGCAGGTTTCAAACACTTAGATTATTTTAGCTTTTGCAGGTATTCAGGATTGAAACTTAACAGAAATTTTTTATTTGATTTTGAAGATTTTAAAATAGATTTTGAGAAAAATATAGAGAAATACGAAAAAATTTTCAAACTTTTAAAGGACAAAAAATCTAAAGATACATTTCAAAGGCTTATAAATTTTAGACTATCCTACGATCTAACCTATATGGATGTTTTTGAGGATAAAAGGGATGAACAGTATTTTGAACACTTTGTTAAACTTTCCAAAGAAGAAGTCTTTTTAGATGTTGGTGGATTTAATGGTGATACCACCTTACAGTTTTTAGAAAAAAGCCCAGGGTATAAAGCAATCTTGCTGTTTGAACCTGATGAAAAAAATCTTACAATTGCGAAAGAAAGACTTGAAGGGTTTAGGAATATTTATTTCTTTAATATAGGGCTTTATAACCGTAGAGGATACTTAAAATTCCACAGGGATAAAGCATCAGGTAAGATTACTGATACAGGTGAGATTGAGATATTTGTTGATACTTTAGATAATGTTTTAAAAGACTCTCCAACATTTATAAAGATGGATGTTGAAGGAGCCGAAAGAGAGGTTATTGATGGAGCTATCCAAACAATCAAAAAATACACACCAAAAATGGCTATTGCTGCCTATCATCGTTTTGATGACCTTTGGGCAATACCAGAAAAGGTACTATCCATCTGTGATAAATATTCTTTATATTTAAGACATTATACAGAAGGATTTACAGAAACTGTCTTTTATTTTATTATTAATTAAATTTTATGAATAGGAGTTTGTATCCATTAAAATTAGCTTTTATAGGCGGAGGAATCAACTCTGTTGTTGGATATACACATCTTATAGCTTCACACATGGATAAAAAGTGGATTCTTAAAGCAGGCAGTTTTAGTAAAGAGAAAAATATAAATTTAGAGACAGTAGAGAAATGGAATTTAAAAGATGTAAAAGTATATGATGACTGGCGTGAAATGTTGAAACAAGAAAAGGGGAAACTTGATGCAGTGGTCATTATCACACCTACACCAGATCATCCTGAATTTATACTTAAGGCAATAGAACTGGGATATCCTGTAATTTGTGAGAAGGCACTGGCCTCCTCTGTAGAAAAGGCAAAAGAGATTAAAAAAAACGTGGACAGTAAAAAAGCTTTTTTAGTTGTTACATATAACTATTTAGGCTATCCTATGCTAAGAGAGCTTAAAGACATGATAGTAAGAGGTGATCTCGGAAAGATAAATCACATTTATATAGAGATGCCACAGGAGGGATTTTCCAGACTAACCTTGAACGGAACTATTCCTAATGTCCAGACTTGGAGATTAAAAGATGAATTTATTCCCACGATATCTCTTGACTTGGGAGTACATCTTCATGCCATAGTTTATTTTCTTACAGGTGAAAAACCCCTTGAGGTTGTGGCAGATTATACTACCTATGGCTGGTTTAAAAATATTGTTGATAATGTAATAGCTATTATAAAATACTCAAATGATATAAGATGCCTTATGTGGTATAGCAAATCAGCATTAGGCCATAGAAATGGCCTTCGTATCAGAATATATGGAGACAAAAAAAGCGCGGAATGGTATCAGATGAATCCCGAAGAGCTTACCCTCTCTACAGTTACTGGTGAAAGGTTTGTAGTAGATAGGGCATCATGCGGAACCAAGATAACCACAGAGCAAAGGTATAACCGTTTTAAAGCAGGACACCCAGCTGGGTTTATTGAAGCATTTGCCAATCTTTATGTGGATATAGCAGACTGTCTACTACAGTATAAACAAAAAGGAACATATTATTCTCCTTATGTATTTGGTATAGATGTAGCCCTTGAGGGACTGAAGTTGTTTGAGGCTTTTTCTGTCTCAGTAGAAAGTAGAAACTGGGTAAGATTGTCCTGAATGGCTAAAAAAAAATTATTAATTCCAGGTGGTGGATATGCAGATATACCTCTAATAGAGGCAGCTAAAGAGCTGAATTTTTATGTAATAACCGCCAGTAACAGAGCACAAGATATGGGTCATGAATATGCTGACGAATATTATCTGATAGATTACTCTGATCTGGAGGCAATGCTTGAGCTTTCAATGAAATTAAAAATAGACGCCATATGTGCAGGTAGCAACGATTTTTGTGCCTTAACATCTGCATATGTTGCTGAAAAGCTAAATCTCCCTGGTCACGACAGTTTTGAGACATCTATGATCATCCATCATAAAGACAAATTCAGGAGATTCGCCATAGAAAATAATATCCTATGTCCCTATGCTGAAGGATTCTCTGATATAGATACAGCCTTTAAGGAAATAAAGAAATTTATCTTTCCTGTAATTGTTAAGCCTGTTGATAGAACAGGGGGCAAGGGAATATCAGTGCTTTCTTTCTACAATGAAGAAGAAATAAAATTTGCACTCCAAAAGGCTTTTATGTTTTCTAAAGCAAAAAGGATTGTGATAGAAAATTTTATAACAGGAACCCGCCATGGTTTTTCTTCCTTTATAGTAAACGGTAAAATTAAATTCTATTTTGTTGACAATGAACATTACTTTAAAAATCCCTTTCTTGTATCTGGTGCATCTACTCCAAGCATTGTAAGTGAAGAGGTAGAAAAAAGATTGTGCTTGGAGATAGAAAAGATAATATCCCGCCTTTCTTTAAAAGATGGGATAGTTCATGTGCAATTCATAGTGCATAAAAATCTTCCTTATATTATAGAGATTTGCCGCCGCTCTCCTGGAGACCTGTATACAAGATTTGTAGAAATCTCTACAGGTTTCAAAGAGGCTTACTGGATAATAAGATCCTCTGCTGGTCTTGATTGTAATGCCATTGAGATGACAAGACCAAAAGGATTTTTTACCCGGCATTGCATTATGAGCGAAAAGCCTGGGAAATTAAAGGAAATTATATTTGATCACTCCATAGAAAGAAATATTATCGAAAAATTTCTTTGGTATAGACCAGGAGATATAATAGAAGACTATTTAACTGCTAAGTTTGGAATAGTCTTTTTAAAATTTGATTCCATGGAAGAAATGCTTTATAAGAGCGAGAGGATGCAAGAGCTTATAAAAGTAATCACATATAATTAGAGGTATATTTATGGAACCATATTTTTCTATTATAATTCCACTTTTTAATGAAGAGGAAAATATCCCTGAACTCTACAGACGATTAACTATAACAATGGAGTCGCTCTGTAAAAAAGAAGGCATAGATAAAAACCTTTATGAGATAATTATGATTAATGATGGAAGTAAAGATAGGACATGGGAACTTATAAAAGAACTACACAAAAAAGATAAAAAAGTAAAGGGTGTAAATCTCTCAAGAAACTTTGGCCAGCATCCCGCTATTATTGGAGGTTTACATTATGCAAAGGGAGAGGTAATCATATTGATGGACGGAGATCTACAGGACCCTCCCGAAGAAATACCCAGACTTTATGAGAAATATAAAGAGGGTTATGACATAGTTTATGCCTTGAGAAAGACAAGAGATGACCCTGTTTATAGAAAACTTTTATCAAAAATATTTATGAAAATTTTTAAAAAATTAACATATATTGATACCGCAACAAGAATAGGAGTTTTCAGGGTAATGGGTAGAAAATACATGGAAAATTTTATTAAATTAGGAGAAAAATCAAAGCTCGGTTTAGCATTAATGGGATGGATGGGATTTTCCCAATCTTATGTGGAGATAGAAAGAAAGGCACGAGCAGCAGGAAAATCTAAATACTCTATTTTAAAATTATATAAACTTGCCTGTGATGGTATTATTTCCTTTTCTAATATTTTCTTATACCTCCATATCGGTATTTATTTTGGTTTTATAGTAGCACTGTTAAGCTTTTTGATGGGCTTTTATATAGTCTTTAAAAAGCTCTTTTATGGTATCCCCATTTCAGGTTATACCTCAATAATTGTGTCTATCTTTTTCCTCGGTGGGATATCCCTCATTATATTGAGCATAATTGCTATATATATCGGGAAAATATATGAAATAGTACTGAACAGACCTTATTACATAGTCAAGGATGAAGAGATATGAAAAAATCTCTTATGAATAAGATTGAATTTTTTAAACACAATATAAACAATACAGACATAAAAAGAGTAAATAATATTTTAAGATCAATCTTTTTAACTACAGGTGAAGCTGTAAAACAATTTGAAGAAAGGTTCTCTTCTTATACTGGTTCTCAATATACTATCGGTGTTACAAGTTGTACTGCTGCCCTGCATCTGAGCCTTATTGCTGCTCAGATTAGGCCTGGAGATGAGGTCATTACCACACCAATGAGCTTC
>JAMWCK010000094.1 GCA_023819625.1 Candidatus Omnitrophota bacterium
CCTTATATAAAAGAAAATATAAATACGCGGGAGTTTAAGCGCTACGTTGAATATCTAAATGCATTTCTTAATTCTCCTCGACAGATAAAATTACTTAAAGATAATCCCCACCTCCTTCAGGCCTACGGAGAAGTCTTAGCGATTATAGAATTAGACCTTGATGATGAAACTTTGCAGTCTTTCTTTAAGGGATAAAGAAATCTTTAGGTATTACCTTGGGCTTAGGCGGCATGAGTTGTCCGCTTATAGTTTTGAGAGCATCTATATCTGGAGAAAAATTTTTGCTATCCGCTGGGCGATAATCCGGGATTGTCTTTGTGTATTTTTTCAAGACCGCATGGGCTGTTTTCTTTATCTTCCTCCAGTAGGTAGAGTTGACTTAGAGGTTATTCGCGAAGTTTTTAGGATTATGGATGCGTTTAACAAAAATAAGGAGGTCTCACGCATAGAAAATATTGAAGACGAGGATAAAGAATTTTATGAGAGTCTTGGCTTTAGCTATTATGTAGAAGAAAAATTTGCGGATTATCTTTACCGAAGAATTGATCTGGTAGAGTTAAAAGGAAACA
This sequence comes from Candidatus Omnitrophota bacterium, assembly GCA_023819625.1. Lineage (GTDB taxonomy): Bacteria > Omnitrophota > Gorgyraeia > Gygaellales > Profunditerraquicolaceae > JAMWCK01. The sequence goes on from JAMWCK010000094.1 coordinate 570, forward strand.
GATTTAAATCAAAGCGCGCCAGTGTAAATTATTTTTTAAAACACTATCCGTTTGATTATCTACCTTATAGCTTAAAGGAGAGGTTAGCGTGTCTTAAGCTTTATGATCTTTGGTCAGAGACACGTAGTCTAACCTACAGAGATTCTTTATATCAAGGGATGCTTAAAGACACAAAGATTTGTCTTGGGGTATTACTTGGAGATTATCGCTGCTTAAATTTTATGGGCAGGATTGTAAAGATAGATAATAAAGTTAAGGCCTTTACCTTTGGGTTTACATTGAATAAAGATACCTTCTGTATATTGTATGAGATAACTGATTTAAAAATTAAAGGCCTTGCGCAATTTATCTTTTGGCGATTTGTGCAGGAATTAACGCAGTACAAATATATAAACACCATGGATGACTCAGGACTGAAAAATTTAAGGAAGGCCAAACTTTCTTATCATCCGCTAAAATTAATTCCCGCTTATATTCTAAGGCGTAATTATGGGGCCGGATAGAAATTTAGAAGAGATAGAGTTTACAATTTTTGATACTGAAACTACGGGTTTAGATCCGAAGAGTGGTGATAGGATAATAGAGATTGCGGCGATCCGGTTTAAGGGGACGCAAAATTTACAGACCTTTCAGAGTCTTATTAATCCCGGCCGGCAGATTTCGGAGGGTGCCTTTAGTGTCCATCACATTAATGAAGAGATGCTTAAAGATGCACCCACGGCTAAAGAGGTCTTGCCGCAGTTTTTAGAATTTATCCACGACACTTGTCTGGCTTCCTATAATGCAGGGTTTGACTTAGGGTTTTTAAATAACGAGTTAAAGATTATTGGGCGTAAAGAGTTAAGGGATTTTGTAGTGGTAGATGTCTTAAAGATGGCAAGAAGGCTCCTGCCGGGATTAGGACGTTACGCCTTAGTTTGCGTAGCAGAAAAATTAGGGATTGGCCTAACGCAAAAACACCGTGCCCTGGCGGACGTAGAATTAACTTTAGAGGTATTCAATAAATTAAAAAACAATCTTTTAGAAAAAGGGATAGTTGATTTTAATAATTTTATTAGTCTTTTTGGCTTAAGTTCAGAATATTTAGATAATCTCACCCAGCAAAAAGTAAACCAGATTCAGGAGGCGATGGATTTGGGGGTAAGGTTAAAGATTAAATACGTCTCCACTTCTGGACTAGTTACGGAACGTAAGGTTATCCCGCAGGAGATCATTCAGGAGAATAATCGGTTGTATCTGGTGGGCCATTGTTTCTTAAGGAATGATAAGCGTTCTTTTCGGATAGATAGTATCTTAGACCTAGAAATTATTTAAGATGCGATTAAAAAAAATAAGATTGCCCTTTAAGCTCAAGAAATCTATTCTTGCCTTAGGTAGTCATATGAAAAATACCATCTGTTTTGCCTCTGGCAGATATGCTTATCTTAGTTGCGTTAATGCGGATTTAAACAATCCGCAAGATTTGCTTAATTTTGAGAAGACAGCAAAGTATTTTCTAAAAAAAGAACCCCAGGTTATTGTCTGTGATTTACATCCTGAATATCAATCTACAAAATTTGCCCATCGCTTACGCCTAAACATTTGCAAATTACAATTTATCCAGCACCATCATGCCCATATTGCCTCCTGTATGGCAGAAAATGGGCTGAAGAATCAAGACGTTATCGGTGTGGCCTTTGATGGTACGGGTTTGGGTAGCAATCATCATCTTTGGGGTGCAGAATTCTTTATTTGCGACTATCGGCGTTTTAAGCGAACGGCACACTTAAGAGAGATTCCTCTTTTAGGCGGCGAAATGGCTATATCCGAACCCTGGCGTTTAGTGGTAATGTGGCTTTATTTATTATATAAGGAACATTTTTTAGACTTAAAGATTAATTTTTTAAAAGGGATAAAGAAAGAAAAGTGGCAAGTATTAAAAAAAATGTATCGTTTGGGCTTTAACGCCCCTTTATCCAGCAGTATGGGGCGACTCTTTGATGCGGTGGCAAGTTTGGTTTTAGGTCAATACAAGACCAGATTTGAAGCAGAATTAGCGATAAAATGGGAAAGGCTTGCCACAGGTTACAGCTTAAAGACTACAGGCTATAGATTTGCAATTGTTAAAGATAAAGATGGTTATGTCGTTGACCCTTTGCCAATTTTTAAGGAAATAATTAGAGATCTAAAAATAAAAGAACCAATGGCAAAAATTGCTTATAAATTCCATTTAAGTGTAGCCGAAATAATAAAAAGGATCTGTCGAATTTTAAGAGAAGAGACTAGGATAAATAAGGTGATTCTATCCGGAGGGGTATTTCAAAATAATCTTTTACTTAATTTAATTTTAGATTTATTATACAAGGATGGCTTTGAGGTATTAAGACATAAAGAAATACCCTGTAACGATTCAGGGATTTCTCTGGGGCAGGCAGTAATTGCTAATTTTACTTACCCCGGAAACACTTTTCCGTTTGAGATGGAAACACTTTCCCGATGGAAATGGAAACAGTTTCTAAGGTGAAGGTATGTGTTTGGCAATTCCCATGAGGATACGAAAGATTAATGGCGATTTTGCCGAGGTAGAAACAGGTGGGCTTATACGTCAGGTGAATATTCAGATGCTTCCGGAGGTAAAGGTTGGGGATTATGTTATTGTCCATGCCGGCTTTGCGATTGAGAAGATAGACGCCAAAAAGGCAGAAGAGACATTAAAATTGGCTGATGAGATACATTGATGAATTCCGCAACCAAAGACTAATTAAAAAACTCGCCAAAGAAATCCAGGCGCTTACGCCCGATAAAACCATAAGAATTATGGAGGTCTGTGGCACACACACGATGAGTTTTTTTCGCTTTGGCATAGATAAATTACTGCCTGAAAATCTAAAACTCATTTCTGGACCGGGTTGTCCGGTTTGTGTTAGTACCCAGGAATACATTGATACCGCCATAACCTTAAGCCAACAAAAAGATGCCCTTATCTTGACCTTTGGTGATATGCTGCGTGTTCCAGGGACGAAATCTACTTTAGAAAAAGAAAGGGCAAAAGGTAGGGATGTGCGGATTGTTTATTCTCCTTACGAAAGTATTACCATCGCCAGAGGCAATCCACAGAAGAAAGTTATTTTTCTGGCAGTGGGCTTTGAAACTACTGCCCCGACTATTGCCTTAAGTATCATTGCGGCAAAAAAGAAGAACATAAGAAATCTTTCCTTTTTTTGCGCCCTGAAATTAATCCCGCCGGTGATGAGGCATCTTTTAACAGATGAGAGATTAAATCTAGATGGATTTTTGTGTCCTGGCCATGTCTCAAGTATCATTGGCAGCAGGGCCTATGAATTTATTCCTAACCAATATAAGATTGCCTGTTGCGTGGCGGGATTTGAACCCTTAGATATTTTAGAAGGGATTTATCTTTTGCTTAAACAAATTGTAAAAAAAAGCCCAAAGGTGGATAATCAATATATGCGTGTAGTAAGTAAAGAAGGTAATCCTAAGGCGAAGCGAATAATAAAAGAGGTCTTTCAGGCAAAAGATAGTTTCTGGCGGGGTCTGGGTAAAATTTCTGAGAGTGGCCTGGAGATAAAAAAGGATTTTTCTGCCTTTGATACCGAGAAGGTATTTAATCTTACACTTACAAAGTTAAAGCCTCAACCCTGTGCCACAGGATGTAGTTGTGCTGAGGTCTTAAAAGGGCTGATCTCACCTAAGCAGTGTCCATTGTTTGCTAGAATATGCTCACCCGAGAATCCTTATGGGCCGTGTATGGTTTCTAGCGAAGGAACCTGTAGTGCATACTATAAATACAATGTCTAACTTAAAATTAAAAGTTAAAAATTTTCTTCTCTTATGGTTTAAGGAAAGAAAGAATCCTGTCTTAGGAAGAAAATCTTATATTGCTATTTTGATTTTTGGATTTTATATTTTAGGTTTTTCCGCCGGCTGTCTTCAAAAGCCAAGTTTAGAACAGATTAATAACCTGGCGCAGAAATCACAAGAATATTATGAACGGGCAATTGAGGGATATAAAAATTTAATTAGGCGAGGTAAAGACCTTGAGCGTATTTATCTTATGCTGGGGAAATTATACTTTAGTCACGGCGATTACATGAAGGCACAGGAGGTATTAAAAAAGACAAACGATATTAGGGCAAAGAAGTTTTTGGCAATGAGTTATTATCATTTAGGTAACTTTACTGAGGCCTTGGAGATTTTTCATAAGTACCAATTAGACGATAAGGAATACCTATATTATCATGGCTTAACT
>JAMWCK010000095.1 GCA_023819625.1 Candidatus Omnitrophota bacterium
CCTGGCAAAACACTTAAAACTAAAAAAAGAAGAGGTTTTAGTGGCATCTACCGGGATTATTGGCAAGAGACTACCTTTGATAAAAATCAAAAGGGCAATTCCGAAACTGGTTAAAGGATTATCCCTAATAGGTATAGATAAGGCCAAGAGGGCAATCCTTACTACCGATAAATTTACTAAAGAAATCACGGCAAAGTTTGATCTTAAGAAAGGTAAAATCGTGACACTTTGTGGTATCGCCAAAGGTGCGGGAATGATTGCCCCAAACCTGGCAACGATGTTGGCGTTTATTCTGACTGATGCCAATATTACAGAAGAAGCATTAAGGAGGGCATTAAAGACAAGCATTGATAACTCTTTTAATTGTATCAGCGTAGATGGTTGTATGAGCACAAATGATAGCGTTTTAATTCTGGCTAATGGCGCCAGCATGGGTCCTTTAATTGCCTCGGGTAAGAATTTTCTTTTGTTTTCTCGAGCGTTAAACTTAGTGTGCTTAGAACTGGCAAAGATGATTGTGAGGGATGCCGAAGGGGCAAGCAAATTTATTCGGATAAGAGTTAAGGGCGCAAAGAGCCAAAGACAGGCAAAGGAGGCAGCCTGGGCAGTTGCCAATTCTAATCTTTTTAAGACTGCAATCTATGGTGAAAATCCCAATTTTGGCAGAATTGTCTCTGCCTTGGGCGCAAGTAGTGTAGAGATAAAAGAAGAGAAACTAAGAATAAAATTTAGCCCTTTATCTAAAAAAGAAATTAATCTAGATATTTCATTAGGAATGGGTAAGGCAAGCGCTATGGTTTATACTTCGGATTTGACCCCTGAGTATGTGAAGATAAATGCTACATATAATTAGTAAATAAAAAAGTTAAGTATTATAATCGGTTAACGCTAAACACTGAACGGTAAACGCAACCTGCTATATTACGAGGTGCAAAATGGAAGAGGCAATTAAAAAGGCAGAGGTTTTGATTGAGGCTCTCCCGTATATTAAAAAATTCTATAAGAAGATTGTAGTAATTAAATATGGGGGGAGCATTCTGGGTGAGGAAAAGATTCGGCGAGGGATCCTTGAGGATATTGTGTTTTTAAGTTTTATGGGTTTGCAACCGGTATTAGTGCACGGTGGTGGCCCGAATATCAGTGAACGGATGCGCAAGGAAGGAAAGAAAACGGATTTTGTCGATGGTATGCGCGTAACTGATGAAGAGACACTAGTAGTAGTAGAAGAAGAATTAGAGAATCTAAATGCACTCATCGTCAAAGAATTTTTGGAATTGGGCGCGCAGGCAGTAGGTCTAAATGGGAAAGAGGAAAGGATAATTCAGGTAGAAAAGAAAAAGGCAAAGACAGATCTCGGGATGGTAGGTGAGGTTATAGGTATAGACGCCCACCCCATATTAAGAGAGATAAAGGGTAATAAGATTCCAGTAATCCTTCCTATGGGTAAGGGTATCGATAAAAAGACCTATAATGTCAATGCTGATGAGGTAGCCTCTCATGTTGCAGGGGAATTAAAGGCAGAAAAACTTGTGCTTTTAACCAATGTCAAAGGAATTATGCGTAATCCCGATGACATCCATTCTTTTATCTCCACTTTAACCATTGACAGCGCAGAAGAGTTAATAAAGGATGCAGTTATCCAACAGGGAATGATTCCGAAGGTATACGCATGCATAGAGGCATTAAAACGCGGGGTAAAAAAGACGCATATGATTGATGCGCGTATACCCCATGGGCTTTTGCTAGAGATATTTACGGATCAGGGAGTAGGAACAGAAATCATAAAATAGTTTATTGAGTTTATAGGGTTGGTTACGTTATTAGCGTTAGCGCAATAAACTGCCTACGATGAGGAAAGAAGATATTTTTTCTGCTTATAAGGATTATATAATGCCAACCTACAGCAAAACACCTTTGATTTTTGTCAAGGGTAAGGGTTCGCGGCTGTGGGATATTCATCATCGCTGTTACCTGGATTTCTTTCCCGGATGGGGGGTAGGGAATCTTGGGCATTGTCATCCCAAAATAATGGCAGCAGCCAGAGACCAAATCAGTAAATTAATCTTTGTGCCAAATAACTATTACCAGATTCCCCAGGCAAAGTTGGCTAGAGAAATAATTTATTGGTCTTATCCGGGAAAGGTATTTTTCTGTAATTCTGGTGCCGAGGCAAATGAGGCGGCAATAAAATTTAGCCGAAAGTTTGGCCGGGGCAGGTATGAAATTATTGTCTTTGTTAATTCCTTTCACGGAAGGACGCTAGCAACCCTGGCGGCTACCGGACAAGAGAAATACCGCGAAGGCTTTGCCCCCTTACCTGAGGGTTTTAAGATTGTAAGCTTTAATGACCTTCAGGCAGTTAAAGATGCGATAACCGATAAGACAGTAGCGATAATGCTTGAACTTATTCAGGGAGAGGGGGGCGTAAATGTCGCAGAAAGGGATTTTGTGCAGGGTTTAAGAAAACTCTGTGATGAAATGAATTTACTTTTGATTGTGGATGAGGTGCAAACCGGTATAGGCAGAACGGGAAAACTCTTTTGCTACCAACATTATGGCATCACCCCGGATATCATGACACTGGCCAAAGCTATCGCCGGAGGTTTTCCCTTAGGGGTAATGGTGGTAAGGAAAGAATTTGCCGATATCCTTGGTCCGGGAATGCATGCCTCTACATTTGGGGGCGGACCGGTAATCTGTAAGGTAGCCCTGGCAGTTTTTAAGACAATACAGCAGGAAAAATTATTGACTCATTGTCAAAGAATGGGTGAATATTTATTTAAGCACCTTAATATCCTAAGGAAGAAATATGCGATGATTAAAGATGTCAGAGGTATGGGTTTAATGGCCGGGATAGAGTTAGATAGAGAGGCAAAGACGATTGTTCAGAAATGCTTTGACAAGGGGTTGTTGATTAACTGTACTCATGATAGAGTATTACGTTTGATGCCGGCATTAAATATCACCAAGCAAGAAATTGATAAGGCAATAGAGATATTGGATGAAGTTTTAAGGGATAGCACGTGAAATGAAAAAAGACCTTATTTCGATTAATGACTTAAGTGTGCAGGAGATCAGAGATATCTTTGCGCTTACCGATAAATTAAAGAAAGATAAGGCCAAGTTCAGTAATGTATTGACAGGTAAGACATTAGCGCTGATTTTTCAGAAACCCTCTAATCGCACACGGGTTTCTTTTGAGGTGGGAATGTATCAGTTGGGCGGAAATTCTATCTATCTTGCGCCCCAGGAGATAAATCTAGGAGTAAGGGAGTCTATTGAAGATGTAGCCAAGACACTCTCCCGCTATGTAGATGCGATTGTCCTAAGGACATATAAACATGAAGATATCATTGAGATGGCTAAATATTCCCGTATACCGGTGATTAATGGCCTATCCGATTTTGAGCATCCTTGTCAGGCATTAGCCGATGTCTATACGCTTAAAGAAAGATGTAAAAGTCTTAAAGATATAACCCTGGCCTATGTCGGAGATGGAAATAATGTCTGTAATTCTTTAGTCTCTGTTTGTTTTAAGTTAGGGATAAAGATGCGTGTTGCCTGTCCGTTGGGTTATGAACCCAGGGTAAAAGTTGGCCTTAATTTATTTTATCAACCAAAAGAGGCCGTAGAAGATGTAGATATAATTTACACGGATGTCTGGACAAGTATGGGGCAGGAGAAGGAGGCGCAGAAAAGGAGGAAGGACTTTAAGGATTTTCAGGTGAATAAAGAGTTGGTCAGTCTTGCTAAGAAAGATGTGCTTATAATGCATTGTCTACCGGCGCACCGTGGTGAAGAGATTACCGATGAGATAATTAATAGCAAAAATTCTATAGTCTTTGATCAGGCAGAAAACAGGATGCATGTACAAAAGGCAATTCTGATTAAGTTATTAAAAAATAAAGCGTAATTGTATATTTGGAGGTGAGACCTCCAAATATGTTGTTACGGATTTAGGAGAAGAGATGAAGAAGAAAGTAGTACTTGCATATTCCGGTGGGTTAGATACCTCCTGCGCCATAAGATGGCTTAAAGAAAAGGGCTATAAGGTCATCTGTTTAGTGGCTGATTTGGGTCAGGAGGAAGATTTTTCTGCCATCGAAAAAAGGGGTTATCTCGCCGGGGCAGAGAAAATTTATATCAAAGACCTACAGGATGAATTTATTACGGATTTTATCTTACCTGCCTTAAAGGCAAATGCGATATACGAAGGAAAATATTTATTATCTACTGCCTTAGCCAGGCCATTGATTGCCAAGCATCTGGTAGAACTCGCCCATAAAGAAAAGGCCCAGGCGATAGCCCACGGCTGTACGGGAAAAGGTAATGACCAGGTAAGATTTGAACTTACAGTGGGAATATTAGACCCAAGATTAGAAATTATCGCTCCCGTAAGAACTTGGGAGTTTAAGTCGCGGGAGGAGGAGATTGACTATGCACACAGACACGGCATACCTATCAATATTACCAAGAAAAGGCCTTACAGCATTGACAGAAATATCTGGGGTATAAGTATTGAGGCAGGGATTTTGGAGGATTTAGAGCAAGAGCCACCCGAAGATGCCTATTTGATTACAAAAAGCCCCAGTATAAGTTCTACCTATCCACGATATATTGAGATTTCTTTTGAAAGGGGTGTGCCTAAAAAAATTGACGGAAGGTTTTATAAATTAAAGAACTTAATTGGTTATCTAAATGAATTGGGTGGTCTCTATGGTGTGGGAAGAACGGATCTGATTGAGAATAGGCTGGTAGGCATTAAATCTCGAGAAATCTATGAGGCACCTGCCGCTACTATTCTATATAC
>JAMWCK010000096.1 GCA_023819625.1 Candidatus Omnitrophota bacterium
AATATAACCGCAATATAACTGAGGTTTTAAGTAATCTTGCCGAAAGCGCCGGTTATGATTATGATTATTTGTGTCAGATGGCTAACCGTTTAGCAGGGAAAAAAATAACGAGGATTAATTTAAGGAGGTTTTCAGGATTCCATCCGGCAATGCAGCGGTTAATATTGCGTCTGGCGGTTGCGAAGATAAAAGGGGATACGCGTCGGCTGACCTTTAAGCATATTAAGGAATTAGAGGATTTAATTTTAAACCGGCCGGTAAATTCCATTGTTGATCTACCCAAAGGTGTTTCGGTAAAAAAACAAAAAGAATCCATTGTTTTTTATCAGAAATAAAATTAAGTTGTTGCTTTAGATAAAAAAAGGCTCTATCCTCTATAAAGGGCTGTTAGAAACAGCCCAAAACGAAAGGAGGATATAGCCTAAAAAACCTTTAAATACCACTGGCAGCGCAAAGAACCCAAGGCAATCAATTGCTTCTTTAAAGACTTTGAATACTGCCTCACATACTTTAGTTTTCCCAAAGAACATTGGCCTATGATTAAAACTACAAATTACCTTGAACTCTACTTTAAACAGATAAGAAGCCAGATTAAGAGAATCGGCTGCTTTAGAAATAGATTCTCTGCCGAAAGATACATCTTTGGCTTAACAAAAGTTATCTATCATAACTTAGAGGATGTAACCTTGAATGTGCCATTACACACTATTGCTTGACTTAACAATATTTGTAAAGTATTGACATCTGGATAAATATATGATATATTTTTAAAAAAATATAGATTGATTTATATATGGTAATTTATATATGGTAGAAAAGATAAAAGAAAGAAGGGAATTCCCCCGAATAAATCTTAGTATTGCCTTACGTTATCAAGTAAGAGGTAGTCGCGAAGTTAATAATGCACTAAGTCGAGACATTAGTTTAGGGGGAATAAGATTTCGGAACGGCCAATTTCTTATTCCTACAAGTGAAGTGGCATTAGAAATTAATTTATTATCTTATATCTTAAGACCTATAGGAAGGGTGGTTTGGTCACAACCCATACCGCACTCCAATACATATCAATCAGGTATAGAATTTACCGAATTTACTCCACAAGAAAGAATCTATCTTAAAGAATATATTGATATGCAATTAGGAAAACTATGACGGAAACCGACGCCATACAAACTAATTGTCCTGCTTGTAATAAGCCAATAAAAAAGGTAAAACTTTATTATCGCGACGGAAAATTTTACTGCAATAAAAAATGCTGGCGTAATTTTGTGAAGAAACCAAAAGAACAGCAGAAATGAAACGATACAAAGAAAGAAGACAATATCCACGCATAGTCCAGAGGTTACCCCTTAAGATATTAGCCAATGGGTATGACTTCTCTACGGTCACCCAGAATATAAGCTGTCTGGGTGCTTATTGTCATGTAGATAAATATATTCCGCCTTTTACAAAGATTATGGTTAAACTAACCTTACCCTTTTCAAACAAAGAGGGAGATTCTAACTCCCATGTAGAATGTAAAGGGGTTGTAGTAAGGACAGAAGATGAAAAAAGCGGTGGTTTCAATATCGCTATCTTTTTTAACGAGATCAAAGAAAACCAACGTCATAAAATCGCCCAGTACCTAAACCGATTCTTGCCACAGGATACTCTCCGCTATAACTAATGGATAATGTTTTTTAAGATTATCTGTATTTTATTGATCTTAAGTGGTTTTTTAAATCTCCATAGATTATTGATAAATGCGCAGGCAATGGAAATAAAATTAAAGCCCCCAAATTTTAAGACAGAGAATCTAAAAAACATTTTAGAAAGGCGCGTTTCTTGCCGCAACTTTAAGACAAAATCTTTAAGTCTCGAAATCATCGCTACAGTGCTCTGGGCAACCGCGGGTAAAAAACATGATACTGTAACCGAAGCCACGCGCACCATTCCTTCGGCCGGCGCTACCTATCCCTTAGAATTGTATCTCGTGGTAGGAATAAACGGTGTAGAAAATTTAAAGGAAGGTATTTATCATTATCGCATTGATACCCACTCTTTAGAGTTTATTCAAGGAGGAGATAAAAGAAGTGCTTTAGCCGCTGTCTGCTTGGGTCAATCCTTTATTGAAGAGGCGCCAGTATCTTTGGTTATTGCTGCCAAATTTAGCCGTACCACCATGCGTTACGGTAAAAGGGGAGAGCGCTATGTGTATATAGAGGCAGGCTGTGCCAGTCAAAATACATATCTTGCGGTTACTACCTTAGGTCTAGGTACTGTTGAGGTGGGCGCATTTTCCGATAAATCCCTGGCAGAAACTTTGGGTTTAACGAAAGACATCGAGCCTCTCCTTGTAATGCCAATAGGATATGCCCAATAATGGGAGAATTAAAAAGGCCCAAACCTGTAAAACTCATTGTCGGTTTTATCTTTCAACAGGAATTCATCCTCAACCAGGCCAAGAAGATCTTAAAAAAATATTTTGGTTTAATTGATTTTGAAAGTCAAATCCTTCCCTTTGAACATACCCGTTATTACGAAAAAGAATTTGGTTATCCCCTAAAAAGAGAGTTCGTTAGTTTTAAGAGACTAATCATACCTTCACGCCTTGCCAAAATAAAGATAATTACCAATAAAATTGAAAACAGACTTGCACTTTCGGGTCGGCGTAGAATTAATATTGATCCAGGTTATCTAAACCTTTCTAAAGTAGTCCTTGCAACTACCAAGGATTATAAACACCGTATCTATATAAATAAAGGTATATACGAAGAGGTTACACTTTTTTATGAAAATAAGACCTTTAATGCATTTGCCTGGACTTATCCTGATTATAAAACGCCGGAATATATCGCTATCTTTAACCGAATAAGAGAAATTTACTTACAACAGCAAATTAAATCCTAATCAATTCTTATGTATCCCTCCTATTTAGGGGCCTATAATAATGGAAGTTTAGAGAAGATAATTAAAAAGGCCTTTGATCTGTTAGAATCCTGTGGTCTTTGTCCGCGGCGTTGCGGCATAAATCGCCTTAAAAACGAATTTGGTTTCTGCCGTACGGGTCTTTTGCCGAAAGTATGTAGTATTCAACCCCACTATGGAGAAGAACCTCCCATTTCAGGTAAATATGGTTCAGGCACCATCTTTTTTTCTTGCTGTAACATGGCCTGTGTTTATTGCCAGAATTATGAGTTCAGCCAATTAGATGAAGGAAGGGAGGTAACCTACGAAGAATTGGCGACTTTTATGCTAAAGTTGCAGAAGATCAAGTGTCACAATATAAATTTGGTTACCCCCACGCACGTAATGCCACAGATTTTGAAGGCATTATGTATCGCCATTTCCTGGGGGCTAAATATCCCCATCGTCTATAATACTGGTGGTTATGAATTAAAAGAGGTCATTGAGTTGCTTGATGGTATAGTGGATGTTTATCTTCCAGATATGCGCTATGCGGATAACGCGATGGCAATTAAATACTCATCGGCTTGTGATTATCCAAAATATAATCAAGAGGCAGTTAAAGAAATGCACCGACAGGTAGGAATAGCCAAAATAGATGAATCAGGTATAATAAAAAGGGGGCTGGTTATTCGGCATCTGGTCTTACCTAATAACATTTCAGGAACCAAAGAGATTATGCGGTTTATTAGCCAAGAACTTTCTAAAGATACCTATATTAGTTTAATGAGTCAATACTGGCCTTGTTATAAAGCAAAGGATTTTCCTTTGCTGTGCCGACGAATTACCTGCGAAGAATATGCCCGGGCAAGAAAGATGATGCATGATTACGGTTTATATAATGGCTGGATTCAGGAAGCAGGGGGGTTAGAAAGGTTCAAAGGCACAAATATAAAACGCGATGTATAAAGATAAGATAATACCTAAAAACTTAAAAGAATTATTAATGATCAGCGCAAGAAGATATCCTACACGTACTGCCATTGTCTTTGGTCAGAAAAAAATAAATTATAAGAACTTAAATGAAACAACTGACCAGCTTGCCCGTGGTTTAATTAAGCTCGGCATAAAGAAAAACGATAAAGTTGCATTATTTTTAGATAATTGCCCTGAGTTTGTTATCAGTTATTTTGCGGTTCTTAAGGCAGGGGCAGTGGTAGTTCCTATTAACTATATGTTTAAGATTGAGGAGGCAAAGTATATCCTAGCGGATTCAGGTGCAGTTTGTTTAATTACCTCTCGTGCCTATATAGATATGGCAGAAGAATTGAGGTTGCGCTTGGATAACTTAAAATACATAATCAGCACAACCAAGACCAGAGAAGATGTCTTAGATTTTAACAAAATTAAAAAAGATGAGGGAGAAAGATTAGATGAGGTTAAGGTTACGCCTTTGGATTTAGCAGTGATTTTATATACCTCCGGGACTACGGGTTTTCCTAAAGGGGCAATGCTTTCACACCACAATCTTATTTCTAATGCCATAGATTCTTCGCAGGCTATAAAGGTAAGTCACAAAGATACCTTTATCTGCATCCTGCCTTTATTTCATTCCTTTGCGGCGACCGTGTGTATGAATTTGCCTTTGCTTATTGGAGCAAAGATAGTCTTATTGAAATCCGTGCGACCTTTTAAGCGGGTAATTCGGGCAGTTTGGAAGAATCGCGTGAGTGTATTTGTAGCCGTACCTTCAATTTATAATATACTAAAAGAAATAAAATTACCCAAGATATTCAATAGCCCTTTAGTTAAATTGTTTAATCCTGTAAGAATTTGTATTTCGGGTGCGGCAGCACTTCCCGTTGAAACACTCATCGCCTTTGAGAAAAGATT
>JAMWCK010000097.1 GCA_023819625.1 Candidatus Omnitrophota bacterium
TTCATCTTGTTAACTCTGAGACAAAGACAAATTTATAACCTTCTTTTTCTATCTTGGGCATAACTTCCTTTAAGGTCTCCAATGTAACCTTCAAATCGTGGCCAATGCCAATTGCCTGGCCAAACATCCCTGCTCTTGTCTTTAATTTGTTAAGTTGCTCTTTGATATAAGCCTGGTCTTCTACATTATCCAAAAAAACATCCCGCTGGGCAAACTTAAGATGCATCTTACGTGCCAAATCCGCACAAACCGATTTTTTAGACACCAAACTATCTAAAAAGTAAAGTTTTCTTTTTTTTAACTCCTTGAAAATAATCGCCATGATGCGAGGATCTTGCGTTGCTCTTGAACCCATATGATTAGATACACCCTTGGCATACAAAACATTGACTAAATCTTCCATTAGAATCTCTTTTATTCTTGTTTCCTCCATAGAGGTCAAAATTGTATTTTTTTCCAGGCGCAACTTTTCTTCTGGCTCCATAGGTAAATGCAAAATTACCTCAAAACCCCGACGCCGTCCTATTTTGGCGAGGCTCTGGGAATAATTTAAATTTGGCAGAATTGCCAACGTCAAAGGATAGCGTATCTTGTCTAATATAGCTAAATTATGCAAATTGTATCCCCAGTCATCAATACAGATGGCAATTTTACCTTTAATTGCTACCGGAAGAATCTTTTTAGGCCTCAGAACTAAATAAACTATAAATGCAGTCTCTATCGCAATAATAAAAGATAAAATTAAAACGGTTATTTTATATTGCCGGTATCTTCTTGCCATTCACAACCATAGGTAAGTTTTATTTTCTGTAGATTTTTAGCGCCTTCAAGATATCCATTGCGCGCATAAGTTGATTATCAGACCGGTAATCCGCTGGTATCTCTTCGAGGGGTTTCTTTTCTTCTTTCTTTAAGGTTTGAAAAATCTCATCTATTTTTTCTGGCAATTTTTCCTCTGCCAATTCAATCCTACCCTCCTCTACCAAAATATCTGGTATGACCCCCTTCTCGTGTATTTCTTTTCCTTGCGGTGTAAAATATTTACTTGTCGTTAATCTCAACGCCGAACCATCGCTTAAGGGAATAACTGTCTGCACCGAACCTTTACCAAATGACCTTTCCCCAAGGATTATTGCACGTTTATAATCTTGTAAGGCCGCAGCCACAATTTCACTACCTGAGGCGGAACCGGCGTTAATTAAAACTACCAGAGGTAAATCCAGAATTGGCCGCTCTAAACGCGAGAAGAATTTTAGGTTCTGCCCACCCTTTCTTCCCTGTGTAGAAACAATCAGTCTATCCTTTTCAATAAATCTCTCGGCTATCTTTACCGCTACATCCAGCAAACCACCAGGATTATTGCGTAAATCCAAGATCAATGCATCCATTCCTTCTTTCTTTAATTTCTCTATTGCTGCATCAAACTGTTGTGGGGTACCTTCTCTAAATTCTGTCAGACGGATGTATCCAATACCGTTTTGTAAAATTCTGGCATCTTTGATATCCTTTATCCTAATGATATCCCGCACAATCTTAAATTCTAAAATTTTCTTCTCTGATTCTCTTAAAATAGTCAGGTTAACCGGCTCACCAGGTTTACCACGCAATTTTCTTACTGCCTCCGTAAGGGTCATATCACGGCTGAGTTCATTATCTATCTTAACAATTCGGTCATTGGCCTTTATGCCTACCCTCCATGCAGGTGTATCCTCTATCGGCGTGACCACCGTCAACAAACCATCCTTAATCGTAATCTCAATTCCCAAGCCGCCAAATTTACCTTCGGTATCGGCCTTTAAGTCATTATAAGTTTCGGGGTCTAAAAACTGACTATGCGGGTCTAAAGAGGCAAGCATTCCCTTTAATGCTCCGTAAATTAAATCCTTAGAATTTACCTCGCTTACAAAATCGCTCTGGATAATCGCTAGGGCATCAGAAAAAAGCTCAACCTCTCGATACAAATCCTCCTTCTTCTTTCTTTCTAATTCCGCTAAGCTCAGGGAGGTAATGGCTAAAATTCCTATGCCTAGAATTATACCTAAAATAATCTTCTTACGCATTATCGAGTCTCCTTTTTAATATCTCCTGTGCCAGTTTGGGATTGGCTTTGTTTTTTGTCTTCTTCATTACTTGTCCTACTAAAAACATTAGGGCATTGGTCTTTCCGCGCTGATAATCCTCTTTAGATTTGGGATTTTCTCGAATAACCTCCTCGGCAATCTTTTCCAAATCACTAGCATCAGAAATCTGAATTAAATTTTTGGCATTAATTATCTCTCGGGGGCTCTTGCGCATATCAATCATCTCGGTCAAAACTGCCTTGGCAGTTAAATGGGAAATTTCGCCTCTCTGGACAAAACCTACCAACTCTATCAAGTCCCTAGGAGAAACTCCTAAATTCCATAAACCAGATTTGCGGTTATTCGCCTCAGAAAGTAATGGCCCGATCAACCAGTTAACCAGCGGTTTTTTATCTTTATCGGGATATGCCTTAATGCATTCTTCCGCGAAACTGGCATCTTTTTTAGAAGAGATTAAAATTGTTGCATCATATTCTGATAGACTGTAATCTCTAATAAAACGTAATTTCTTCTCCTCGGGCAACTCAGGAATAGTCTTTTTTATCTGGTCAATTTTATCTTGGGTAATCAAAAATGGTGGTAAATCCGGTTCAGGAAAATAACGGTAATCTTGCGCCTCCTCTTTGGTGCGCATAGGAAAGGTCCGTTGTATCTTCTCATCCCAGAGGCGCGTCTCTTGTGTAACCGGTCTATTCTTGACTAATAATTCGCTTTGACGTTTTATTTCAAAGGCAAGTGCATCCTTTACCGCCTTAAAAGAATTCATATTTTTTAATTCTGTCTTTGTACCCAAATCCTTAGCACCGCTCTTCCTCAAAGAAACATTCGCATCACACCTTAAAGACCCCTTTTCCATATCGCAGTCAGAAACTTCCAGATACTCAATTTTTCGTTTTAGGCTTAGCAAATACTCATATGCCTCTTGGGGGGAATTAATCTCAGGTTCGCTTACAATCTCAAGAAGAGGGATCCCTGCACGGTTAAAATCAACTAAGCTTAAATCTTCTTGATGGATTAATTTTCCTGCATCCTCTTCTAGATGCACCCTACGGATACCAATGCGCTTGGACTCTATATTTGTCTTAATCTCTATAAATCCCTGCGTCGCCAAAGGAAGCTCGTACTGGGAGATTTGATAGTTTTTTGGTAGGTCAGGATAAAAATAATTTTTGCGGTCAAATTTGGTAAATTCATGGATTTTACAATTTAAGGCAAGTGCGACTTTAATTGCATAATCTAATGCCAAGCGATTCAAAACCGGCAGAGACCCCGGAAAACCCAGACATACCGCACAGACCTGCGAATTAGGTGTGTTACCAAACTCCGTAGAACAACCGCAAAAGGTCTTGGTTTTCGTCTTTAATTGCACATGGACCTCTAATCCAATTACTGCCTCGTAGTTCATCTTAAGATTTATAATTTCGGTTTCATTTTATGCCAGGCTGTATTTTGCTCATAGGTATAAGCCACTCTAAAAATCATCTTCTCATCAAAGGGTTTGGCCAAAATCTGTAATCCCACGGGTAAACCCCTCTTTGTAAAACCACAAGGAATAGATATAGCCGGAATTCCCGCTAAGTTTACCGAAATAGTGTAAATATCTGACAGATACATCTTCAAGGGGTCATCTATCTTTTCACCAATCTTAAATGCCGGCGTTGGCGAGGTTGGAGTAACAATACAATCAAATTCCTTAAAGACATTATCAAAATCTTTTTTTATAAGGGTGCGCACCTTTAGGGCGCGCAGGTAATAGGCATCATAATAACCGTGCGATAAAACAAAGGTCCCTAAAATGATGCGGCGCTTAACCTCCTGCCCAAATCCTTCGCCCCTTGTTTCTTTATACATCTTGATAATATTGCGGGTTATTGTCTCTGCCCTCTGGCTTCTCAACCCATATTGCACGCCATCAAATCGCGCTAAATTAGAACTTGCCTCGGCGGTGGCAATAATATAATAAACCGCAACAGCATATTCGGTATGGGGAAGAGAAACCTCTTCTACTTTCGCCCCTAAACTCTTTAATTTCTGAATTGCCTCGGTAGTGATATTTTTTACTTCCTCATCTAAGCCCTCTACAAAATACTCTTTAGGAATACCGATTTTTATGCCCCGGATATCATTAATCAAAGAGCGGCGATAATCCTCTACCGGCATATCTACGGAAGTAGAATCGTAAGGGTCATAGCCAGAGATGATCTGCATTAAAATAGCACAATCTTCTACATCTTTGGTAATCGGACCAATCTGGTCTAAACTTGAGGCAAAGGCAATTAAGCCATAACGGGAAACCCTACCATAAGTCGGCTTAAATCCTACCACGCCACAAAAGGAAGCAGGTTGTCGAATTGAACCACCGGTATCTGAACCTAAGGCCCAGATTGCCTCATCCGCTGCCACGGCTGCCGCTGAACCACCGGATGAGCCACCGGCAACACATTCTAAATTCCAGGGATTATGGGTTGGTCCAAAATAAGAATTTTCTGTAGAGGAGCCAAAGGCAAACTCATCCATATTTGCTTTTAAGCTAAAAATGCTTACTCCGGCCTCTTTTAATTTTTTAATCACTGTGGCATCATAGGGTGGCTTAAAACCCATTAAAATTTTCGAACAACATTCGGTATTTATGCCCTCGGTACAGATATTGTCCTTGA
>JAMWCK010000098.1 GCA_023819625.1 Candidatus Omnitrophota bacterium
ATATCTTTTTCATCGTTTTGTGCGTTGGGGTTCGTTAATCTCGTTAGTTCGTTATAACGAAATCAACGCTTTTTTAACACTTTGAAAATCCGCAGGCATGACATTTTATGCATCCTTCTTCATGACGCAATGCACCTCCACAATCCGGACAAACCCCCACAATATCTGCGTGCACATTTAAATCACCAGAGGAAACCTCGTCTTCATGGGAATGTTTCATCGGTACAGAAGTGATTGCAGGAATAGGTAAAGATTGATTATTAAGGAGCCTTTTTTCAATCACTCGGGCAATAGCATCGGCGCAAGAAAATATCCTTTGTCCCTTTTCCCAGGAAGGTGAGGGACAGCGGATATTGCGCAATTGTTCAATGATTGATTTTACCTCGATACCGGAGCGAAACCCCAAGGAAACCAAACGGCCAATTGCCTCAAGCTGAGATGCCGCGCAGCCACCCGCCTTTCCCATCTGGGTAAAGAGTTCAAAGGGACGGCCCTCTTCATCTACATTGATCGTTACATAGAGATTACCACAACCGGTTGAGACCTTGGTAGTTGTTCCGGTAATCACCTCGGGCCGTGGGCGGGGAATAATCTTACCGGTTTGTTTAATTATCTTTTCTTTTTTTTCTGAATCCTCTCCTACATTTAAGACCTGTTCTTCGCGACTGCGGTCGCGATAAACCGTGATACCTTTACAGCCTAATTCATAAGCCAAAAGATAGGCCTTGCGCACATCTTCCACACTTGCGGTGTGAGGAAAGTTTATGGTTTTTGAGGTGGCGTTGTGGGTATATTTCTGAAATGCTGCCTGCATCCTCACATGCCATTCGGCAGAGATATCGTGGGCAGTAACAAAAACCTTTTTTACGTCTTCGGGAATGCCTTCAATCTCCTGAATAGAAGTAGTCTGGGCAATTCTTTCCATT
The DNA here is from genome assembly GCA_023819625.1 of Candidatus Omnitrophota bacterium. Classification (GTDB taxonomy): domain Bacteria; phylum Omnitrophota; class Gorgyraeia; order Gygaellales; family Profunditerraquicolaceae; genus JAMWCK01. Next base: position 927 of record JAMWCK010000098.1, read on the forward strand.
AATTCCTGGCTATAAAAGCCTCTTTCTTTGGCAATCTCTTCAAATAAAGGGTCAACCTCAATTAATTTATCATTATCCATAACATTCCGATAATAGACAATTGCAAAGAGTGGTTCAATTCCTGATGAACAAGGTCCGGCAATTATACTGATGGTTCCCGTAGGAGCAATGGTGGTAAGTGTGGCATTGCGCAATTTAGGTGCACCCTTTTTATCATAGATACTACCCTTAAAGGCAGGAAATGGGCCTTTGGTTATGGCTAATTCTTGCGATTTTTTCGTTGCCTCATCTAAAATAAAAGACATTACCTTCTCCGCCAAGGCCAGTGCCTCTTCAGAATTATAAGGAATTCTTAAGCGAATAAGTAAACTTGCCCAGCCCATCACCCCCAGGCCAATCTTACGGGTAAGTTTAGTCGCTTTCTCTATCTGGGCTAAAGGAAATTTATTGACATCAATTAAGTTATCCAGAAAATGTACCGCAAGATGGACTGTCCGTCTTAATTTCTCCCAATCAATTTCAAAGCGTCCGTTTGCCCTTTTATACATCCGGGATAAATTTATGGAGCCCAAGTCACAACTTTCATAAGGTAAAAGTGGCTGTTCGCCGCAATTATGGATGGTAAGTCCATTTGCAATAAAAGAGTGTGTAATCGGCTCGGTTAAATCGTAGACCCTTTCTTTGCCTACGTACTCTATACTCTTGACGATATCTGATCTTATTCTCTTATAATATCCTCGCTTACGCTGGCCTTTTTTAAGCAATAATTCTATCTTCTTTTTATTCCTCTTTCCTATAAAACCGATCTTATTAATAAACTCAATTACATCTTCTCGAGAAATCTCCAATTCATGATATGCCTTGGTTTGATAATTTCTTCTTTCTCCACTTTGCGTTATAAACTTAAATGAATTCAAACCTGCAGGTTTTCTATTTTCATATATTCTTGAGAATATTCCAAGATTGATAAGTAAAATTTGCACTTCTTTAAGAAGCCTTAAAGAGGCGGAAGATAAACGCACATAACTACTTTTACCTTCTACATAATTGACTGTGCCATCTGAAGAGAATAATCCTTTTAAAAATCCTATCACTGCTTCAGTAGGCGCAGTAAAAATGGTTTCAGGTACGCATTTATCTTCTGCACTTAAACGTTTAATACCCAGACTTGCACAAAACTTAAATAACAACTTACTGTTTATACTCAACTGCCATCCAGAGCCTCTATCGCATAAAACACCTTCCTTACCATAAAAATCTTTAATGATTCTTTTAATTTTATTGAGGGCCTCTAAATCATCTTTACCAAAATAAAAGAAGATACTCTCATTTTTGCCATCTAGATTACCATCGCCGATTAACCATCCTAAAAGAATGCCTAAATCCTCTGACCATTCAGAAGGAAGATTCGTCTTGTAAATCCTGCCATTTTTACCCTTAAATTCTTTAATTACCTTAAAAGGCAATTGTTTGTGATTAGAAAAATTTCCCTCTTTACTTTGAATTTGAATCTCATCTTTGCCTATCTGTAAATCCTCTACTTTTACCCATCCGCGCTGGGTCAATATGGGATGATTTGCTGTGGCCTTTAGTTCATAACCTGCCTTTGTCTTAATTTTAAATACCTTTTTAATTCCGGTAGTAAAAATGCGACTGGGCTTAAAGTACCCAATGCTATTTAAAATTCCGATGCCACCATTAGGATAATCCTGGGCTAGTCTGTCCATCTTGATTAAACCTTTTTCTGTGGGGATAAGGCTATCAGCCGTAATACAAGGATTTGTGCTTTCAATGTTGCCCAACTTGGGCGTGGGATTGTATTGATTAATCCGGTCAATAAAGACAACCCCCGGCTCACCATTTTTATGTGCCTGTTTCACAATCAAATCAAAAACCTCTTTAGTATTAATTCGCTTAACGACCTTTTTTGTGTGGGGGTCAATTAAATCGTAATCTTCGCCCTTTTCTAACTTCTGCATAAAATCATCGGTAATAGCTACCGAGATGTTAAAGTTAGATATCTGGCCGTGTTTATCCTTACAGGTAATAAACTCTAAAATATCTGGATGGTCAATCCGTAAAATCCCCATGTTTGCTCCCCGACGACTCCCCCCCTGTTTTACTGCCTCAGTTGCCGCATCATAAACCTTCATAAAGGAAACCGGACCAGAGGCAATCCCTCCAGTGGTCCGTACCACCGCATGCTTAGGCCTTAAGCGCGAAAAAGAAAATCCTGTCCCTCCACCTGATTTATGGATTAACGATGTCACTTTTAATGTCTCAAATATGGATTCCATGGAGTCATCGATAGGTAAGGTAAAACACGCAGAGAGTTGCCCGAGTTCTTTTCCTGCATTCATTAATGCGGGAGAGTTAGGCATAAATTCTAAAGAAGCCATCAGGGCAAAAAAAGATTCTTCTAAGTCTAAAACTGCATTTTCCGTCTTACCGTAGTTCTTATCTGCCTGGGCAACTGTCTTTGCCACACGCCGAAACATCTCCTCAGGTGTCTCAATGACCTTGCCGTCTTCGTCCTTTCTTAAGTACCTCTTCTCTAAGACCCTTAAGGCATTTGCAGATAATTTTATTTCCATCTTCGCCTCCGATTATAAAAGGTTAAACTAGATTTTTCCTTACCCATAATCAAGTATAACTTAAGGCACGGCGTCTGTCAAGAAAAAAATACAATATATAGGAGTTTTTTAGATGCATATATACAATAAATTGTATTAAGAACCAGGCACCTGGCAGGATTCCCTGACCACTAACTCGGTGGGAAGAACTATTTTTTCTACGGCCGATTTTTTTTCTTTATACCTCATCAGTATATTTAAAATCTTGACTGATTCCTCAGCCATTTTAATTAAGGGTTGGCGCACGGTCGTCAAGGCCACCGGACCATAGAGACTAGAAGGATTATCATCAAAACCCACAATGGATAAATCGCGCGGTATGGTTTTACCCTTTTCTCTGGCGACTGCCATTACCTCTAGAGCCATCGCATCCGAAGCCACAAAAACCGCTGTTGGCGGAGGACTTATTTTAAGGAGTTTTTCTGCTGCGACTCTGGCCTGACCCCGAGAATAGTCAGTCTTAAAAACAAGCTCTTCCTCAAGCGAAATTTTATGCTTCTTAAGCGCCTTTTGATAGCCTTCTAAACGTTGGGAGGCTGCCTGTGTAACCAGATCACCTGTAATATGGGCGATCCTTCGGTGTCCTAAGCTTACTAAATAATCTACTGCTTGCTGGGCACCTCCCACATTATCAATCGCAATACAGTTAACTTCTAAATCTTCTACATAGTTATTAATCACCACGCTGGGGATACCTCTAACTATGGCCTCTTTGAGCTGGTTACAGTTGCCAATAATATCGGCAAAAATTACTCCACCTACACCCTGAAAATTCAAGGAAGAACCCCGGCTATCGGTAAGATGAAGTAACAAATCTAATTTCAGGGCATCACAGAGGGTCCCAATGCCGCGGATTAACTCTAAGGCATAGAAGGAATAAAAGATTCCTTCGTAGCGCGGGATAACCAACATTACCACATTACTTTTTCCTGTAGCCAGACGCTGGGCAAATACCGAGGGCTGAAAGTTTAACTCTTTTATTGCCTTAAGGACCTTCTGGCGATTTTTTTCTTTGACCGTAGGGAATTTATTAATTACACGCGAGACGGTGCTTGTGGATACTCCGGCCTTGGCGGCAACATCTTTTATAGAAACACCCTGGGAAGGACCTTTTTTAACCCGAACCATTATTATTTTTAAACCTGATTACTTGATACAAACGTAGTTTTAGGT
>JAMWCK010000099.1 GCA_023819625.1 Candidatus Omnitrophota bacterium
CAATCTATATCGCATTCTGGATCCGGTGTCTCATAATTTATGGTGGGAGGGACAATATCGTTTTTTACCGCAAGACAACAGGCAGCTGCCTCAATTGCCGAGGCCGCACCCATTGTATGTCCTAACATCGACTTTAGAGAACTGACCATCACTTCTTTATATCTTTCCTTAAAGACACTCTTAATCGCCGCACACTCTGCCTTGTCATTAGGTATGGTTCCGGTACCGTGGGCACAGATATAATCCACGTCTTTATAGGTTAATCCTGCCTCCTTAAGTGCCTTCTCCATCGCCCTGGCTATACCTTTTGGATCAGGAGCAACAGGATGAAAGGCATCGCAATATAATCCGTATCCTAAAATCTCCGCATATATCCTGGCATTTCTTTTTATCGCCGAATTATACGACTCTAATAAAAGCACACCTGCCCCTTCACCCTGCATCATCCCTTTTCTATTCTTATCAAATGGCCGCACTACATCCGGTGCCATTGCATAAATGCGCTGAAAACCGGTAAAGGCAACTAAAGAAAAGGCATCTGAACCTCCCGCCAGGACAAAGTTCAAATCTCCGTTTCTAATCAAATCAAATCCCAAACCAATGGCATAATTCCCTGCAGCGCAGGCAGTAGGGATAAGATAATTTTGCCCCATTGCCTTAAACTCTATACCCACATTTGCCGAGATATTGTTTACCGCTGCCTGCAGGATCTTCCTGCGGTCAAGGTCCTTTAGACCTCCCTTTGCCCAAGCAGAAACCAACTCCTCCAGTGGTCGTTCTCCGGTAGTTGTCCCAAAGATAACCCCCATTTTTTTGGAAGGAATCTTCTTATGCAGTAACTGCGCATCTTCTAATGCCAAATAACTGGCAGCAATTGCCAGCTGGGAACATCTGCCTAAAAATTTTATTTTTCGTCGGGGAATAAAATCTTCGGGCCTAAAATTTTTAACCTCACCGCCCCGATGGCATCTATACAAAGAGGTATCTATAAAGGTAATCTCACTTATACCGGATCTTCCCTGAATAATCGCCTCCCAGAAGGCATCTTTGCCAATACCCACAGAAGTTATCAGGCCTATACCCGTTACTACTACCCTACGGTTATTTTGCATCTTGGTTTTTCTTGGTAACTACGGCAAAGGTACTTCTTGATGTCGCTACAATCTTATCTTTTACTTTTGCCGTAATATCTACTACTCCACCAAATTCCACAATCTTAAAATTGTGCGCTTCCAATATGAGCGTATCTTTAGGATAAACAGGCGATTTAAAGGTAACATTAATACTCGTAAGGTAATAATCCGGATGGGTTTTTGCGATGTGGGGTTTGGTAGTGTAATAAAGGATAAGTCCTGTCTGTGCCATTGCCTCAATAATCAGCGCCCCGGGCATAACCGGATTTCCCGGAAAGTGCCCTTTGAAAAAATCTAAAGCCGGATCAAGATATTTCTTTGCCACGACGCGCTTACCTTCTTCTACCTCAATTACCTCATCAATAAAAAGAAAGGGTTCGCGTTGTGGTAAGATAGATTTGATTTTTTCTTTATCCCAGTGCATAATTTATTTGATATTTAGCAGTTGTTTTGTCAAGGTAATGGCCTGATTTAGGGTACGGATTTTACGAATCTCCTCTTCGGGAATAATAATTTTAAATGTCTTTTCAATTGCCCCGGTGATTTCTATGGCCTTCATTGAATCCACATCTAAATCCCGGGCAAAATCTGCATCCGCAGGTAACTTATCCGCAGAAATCCCGATAACACTGGCAACAACTTCCTTTACCTTTTCTTCTAATTCCTGGGCGTTCATAATTATCCACCTCCGTATCTTTTGATAATCGCACTGGCGTTATTACCACCCGGACCAAAGTCATTTATTAATATGTGGTTAACTTTTTCTTGTCGTGATTGATTAGGCACATAATCAAGGTCGCAAGCATCGTCCTTTTCTTTATAATTTATTGTCGGAGGGATAAAATCTTTTTCTAAAGAACCAATTGCCGCTGCAATCTGTAAAAGTCCGGCAGCACTTACGCTTTCTCCAACCATAGATTTAATCGCACTGACTGGTGTGTCTTTGGCATACAGATTAAATACCTCTTTTATGGCCTGGGTCTCTAATGCATCCTGCTGGATGACGGAATTAGCCGAAGATAAAATATAATCAATATCACTTTCCTGCATCCCGGCATTTTGAAGGGCTTTGGACATCGTCTCTTTTAAACCCCTGGCCTTCGGCTCATATTTGGTAGCACGGAAGGCATCAAAAGAATTCTCTACTGCCGCTAATTCAGCATATATTCTGGCATTTCTCTTTTTAGCGTATTCTTCATCTTCAATCACTAAGACCACTGCTGCCTCACTTAAGATAATTCCATTTCTTCTTTTATCAAAAGGACAGGATATCTCCTCACCTTTTAACCCGGCAAGAAAACCAATCTTATAAAATCCCACATATCCGGCAAAGGTTAATCCTTCAACTGCGGCGACTAAAACCGCCCTCACCCGGTTTAGTTTAATAAATTCTACTGCATACCTAAGGGCATCTAAACTTGCAGTATAACCCGTAGAAATAGTCGTGTTAAATCCTTTGATTTTATGCTGGATGGAGATCTGACTGGAGGCAGTATTAATGGTGGTACCAACAAATATCCCTGCACTGGCAAACTGCGGACCTTCTTGAACTATCTCTTTAGCAAACTCTGCGATATTCCAGAGGGCCAGCGTTGTTGCCGTAACTACGCCGATGTCTTCAGTGTTTTCTTCGCTGATGGTAAGGCCTGCATCTTCTAAGGCCAATTTTGCCGCTGCACAGACAAGTTTGGTGGAGCGGTCAAAATTCTGTAAGTCCCGGTAGTTAATAAATTCCTGCGTATTAAAATCGCTTATTTCGCCGGCAAGTTTTGTCTTGAAAAAAGTAGGCTCAAAAAGCGTCAGTGGCTTTATCCCTGAACGACCTTCCTTTAGAGACAACCAGAAGGCATCTTTACCAATACCGTTGGGACTAAGCACCCCTATACCTGTAATGACAATACGTTTTTTATTCATGCCATGGTCAACCCTCCATCAACCACAATCACTTCACCATTTATGTATTGCGCTTCATCGCTCACCAAAAACTTAACTACCTTGGCTACCTCTTCAGGCCTACCAAATCTACCTAAGGGGATTTGTTTTAATATCTCATTCTTATATGCCTCTTTTAGGTCCTTGGTCATATCCGTCTCAATAAAGCCGGCAGCAACCGCATTTACGCGAATATTGTAGACTCCGAGCTCTCTTGCCAAGGCCTTGGTAAAACCAATAATTCCTGCCTTTGCGGCAGCATAATTGGTCTGCCGGGCTGCGCCGACAATCCCGCTGATAGAGGTTATGTTAACAATGTTTCCTTTTTTTTGTTTGATAAAGCCGATGATCGCAGCGCGGGTAAGATTAAAAACGCCGCTGAGATTAGTATCTAATACCTCTTGCCAGTCCTGTCTATCCATAAACATTAGCGCCATATCTTTAATAATCCCCGCATTGTTGATGAGTATATCCAAACCCCCAAAAAACTCTTTGGTTTCTTTTACCCAATTAGACACAGCATAAAAATCACAAATATCTACGCAAGAGGCCCTTGCCCTTATCCCTAATGCCTTCAGTTCTTCTTCCAGGGACTGCGCCTGGGATTTACTCTTTAGGTAATTAAAGGCGATATCTGCTCCCTCGCGGGCTAACTCCAAGGCTATTGCCCGGCCTATGCCCCGACTGGCACCACTGATAAGCACAACTCTATCCTTTAGTAACATCCAAGTTCCTTTTTACCACTTCTAAGAATTCATGGGTATCAAATGGCTTATAAATATAATCTGCCACCTTTAGACTCACCGCCGACTTATATTTTTCTTCATCCGCAAAGCCGGTGATCAGAATTTCAGGAATAGGACTTTTATTTTCTTTCTTTAGATATTCGCGGATTTCCTGAAGTGTCTCAATGCCATCCATCCCAGGCATTCTTACATCTAAAATAAGTAAATCATAATCCTGACTCTTTACCTTCTCTATTGCATCTGCACCACTTTGACTGATAGTTATATCGTATCCCTCTTTTTTTAATAATTTTTGCAGGCTTTTTGTGATTATTGCCTCATCATCTACAATTAAAATCTTTCTTGCCATCTTAACTCCTCTTTATGTCTGGTTTACTAAAATAGCTGCCTCCACCACTAAAGGATCAAACTGGGTACCGGAGTTTCGTCTTATTTCTTCTATGGCAATCTCCAGAGATAGTGCATCCCTGTAAGGCCGGGGTGAAGTCATGGCATCCAAGGCATCGGCTACAGAGATTATGGAGGCAATTATGGGTATTTGGTTAGCCTTTAACCCATCGGGATAACCTGTGCCGTCATACCTTTCGTGATGATGCCTAACACCCAATATAGATTCTTTAAGTTCCTTTATGGGTTGCAATATGGTTGCCCCAATGACCGGATGTTCTTTTATTCTATTGCGCTCACCGATAGTCAGTTTTCCTCTTTTATTTAAGATGTATTCAGGGATACCAATTTTTCCTATATCGTGTAAGAGAC
>JAMWCK010000100.1 GCA_023819625.1 Candidatus Omnitrophota bacterium
TTCTTAGGTCAAGAGGTATTTGCAACCCTTCCCAAGATACAATTTATTGCCTCAGATAAGCTGGTTTTGGATGAGCCGAATTGCGAATATGCCAAAGCAGTAAGAAGGATTGCGCGTCAGGTAGGTGAAAGGTTGGTAGGTTTGGCTTTGGGGGTGGGGGCTGCCTACGGTCTGTGCCATATTGGGGTTTTAAAGGTCATTGAAGAAGAGAGGATACCGATAGACGTGATTGCCGGCTCAAGCATTGGTGCGCTTTTGGCAAGTCTCTGGGTAACGGGAAGGTCAGCCCAGGAAATTTTAGAATTTACCCAAGAATTTAAAGACCCAAAATATATCTTAAACCTTGTGGACTTAACCTTTCCGTTTTTGGGATTTATCAAGGGCAGACGGCTTTATAACTTTTTAAAGAAATATCTGGACAACAAAACCTTCTATGATATAAAGATTCCCTTAAAGATAATTGCCAGTGATATAAAGAAAAAGGAATCCCGTGTCTTTGATAAGGGGTTATTATTGGATGCAGTAATGGCCAGTTGTGCCATGCCCGGGATCTTTCGTCCTTTTAACGTTAAAGAAGAAATGTTGCTTGATGGTGGAGTAATTAATCCTCTTCCTACAGAGGTTCTCTTTAAATTGGGGGCAAGAAAGATTATTGCGGTTAATGTCACACCTTCCTGTGAGGATATTTTTAAGCGCTTTGAGAACGCCCAGAAGAAGGATGTAGGAGAAAAGAAACAAAGGGCAAGATGGTTTAATCTCAAACGGTATTGTCAGGATAGATTTAAGACTAATATCTTAGATATTATTTTCTCCAGCATTGAAATTATGCAGTCAGAAGTGGCAGAAAAGGAATCCCAGTTAGCCGATGTGGTCTTGCATCCAGATGTTTCAGGAATGCATTGGTTAGAGTTTCATAAGGCCGAGGAGTTTGCCCAAAGAGGAGAAGAGGTAGCACGCTGTAATTTAGAGAAAATCTGGGAGGTGATTAATGAATAGAAAGGAAGGTAGAATGAGAAAAATACGGGTTATTGCGTTATTGGTTTATAGTGTTATAGCGTTTTGGGGTTGCGCGCGACTGAAAGAAACTCTTAAATGCCTCGCGGGTATTTCTACGCAGGCGCTGGAAGAAGGAAGGAACAAGGCAATAATAAGGACATTTGATTGCGATTATCATACCTGCTATAATAAGACCAAAGAAATCCTAAGGCAAATTGGCGCATACGTCTATGTGGAAGATACAAAGAAGAATTTAGTTGCCATATATGTTTCGCAAACAGATACAACCCCAGTAGGTTTATTCTTTAAAGAACAAGACTTAAATCATACCCAGATTGAGATATCTTCACCCAGCAGTTATGCTAAAGAATTTATTTCCACAAAGGTTTTTTTGACCTTAGAGAAAGAACTTTCTATTCTAAAAGAAGGGGAAGGAAGAACCGATGCGCAAGAAGAATCTTCTTCTTAACGAACTTATCCGTATCTGTCATCGGGTTGCCAAGTCTAAAGGTTGGTGGGATACCGAACGTAATGACGGAGAGTTAATTGCCCTGATGCATTCAGAGTTATCCGAGGCGCTGGAAGCTATGCGTAATCACAAAGACCGGGAGGCGATTGCCGAAGAGCTGGCGGATTGCTGTATTCGTATCTTTGATTATTGCGGGGCAAGGGGGATAGATTTAGAAAGGGCATTGCTTAAGAAAATAAACTATAATAAAACCCGGCCCTATCGTCACGGTAAAAAATTCTAATATGCTTAAAACACTTCTAGAACGTCTTAAGGGCAAGGTTGTTATTTTAGGTATGGGCAATACATTGCGTTCTGATGATGGCGCAGGTTCGGTTTTGGCCAATCGTCTTAAAGACAAACTTGCCTTTACGGTCTGGGATGTGGGGGTGGCGGCGGAGAACTATCTAGAAAAAATTATCCAATATAAACCCGATACAGTAATAATTATAGACGCCGCTGATTTTGGGGGTAGAGCGGGGGAATTCAGGATTTTGGAAGCAGATGACTTAAAGACAATTAATTTCTTCTCTACCCACAATGCCTCTATTTCGCTTTTGATAAATTACTTGCAAAGCAACTTAAATCTAGATATAATGCTTTTAATTATCCAGCCAAAGTCTATTGTTTTGGGAGATAAATTGAGTCCCGAAGTAGACAAAACCTTAACTATATTAGAGGACTGGTCTTATGCGCATGGCTAAGAAACGCGATACCTGGGGAAGCCGTTTAGGGGTAATTATGGCGGTGGCAGGTTCTGCCGTGGGTTTGGGAAATTTCCTGCGTTTTCCTGCCAAGGCTGCCTCGAACGGTGGTGGTGCCTTTATGATTCCTTATTTTGTCTCCTTATTTTTATTAGGCATTCCGCTGATATGGATTGAGTGGACTTTAGGAAGATATGGTGGAGGATTTGAACACGGCACTGCGCCAGGAATATTCCATAGCATCTGGCAGAAGAACCGTTTTATTAAATATTTCGGCACAATTGGCATCTTTGGCCCATTGGTGATTTTTATCTATTATGCCTACATTGAATCCTGGACCTTGGCTTACAGTTTTTTTGCCCTGATGGGCAAATACACAAACATCCATGAGCAGGCCGTGATGAGAAGTTTCTTAAGCGGTTTTCAGGGGTTGGAACACAACCAATTTTTTAGCGGCCTGGGTTGGGCATATCTATTTTTTGTGGTCACCTTTGTCTTAAATATCGGGGTAATCTATTACGGAATTAAGGCTGGCATAGAGCGACTTTGTAAAATTGCGATGCCACTTTTATTTATTTTTGGATTGATGTTGGTTTTGAGGGTTATAACCTTGGGGACGCCGGATATTACTCGACCCACATGGAGTGTTATAAACGGGTTTGGGTTTTTGTGGAATCCTGACTTCTCTGCCCTAAAATCCGCGAAGGTGTGGCTGGAGGCAAGTGGCCAGATATTTTTTACTTTAAGCGTGGGAATAGGTGTGATACTTACCTATGCCAGTTATTTATCTAAAGGTGACGATGTGGTTTTATCCGGTCTGACTGCTGCCTCTTGTAATGAATTGGCTGAGATTATCTTAGGAGGAAGTATTATTATACCCGCGGCCTTTGTCTTTTTTGGACCACAGGATATTCAGTCAATTGCGCGTTCAGGTGTATTTAATTTGGGATTTGTCACCATGCCTTTGATCTTAAATAAGTTGCCCTTAGCGCAAATCTTGGGTTTTATCTGGTTTTTTCTCTTGTTTTTGGCGGGGTTGACCTCTTCAGTTTCCCTTGCCCAACCCGCAGTAGCCTTTCTGGAAGACGAATTTGATATTGACCGCAGGAAGGCGGTATTAATCTTTGGGGTAGTCTCCTTTTTTCTCTGTCAAGGCGCGATTTTTGGATTGGGCAAAGGCATAGTGGATGAACTGGATTTCTGGGGCGGGACATTCTTCTTAGTAATCTTTGCGACTATCGAGACGATCCTCTTTGCCTGGGTATTTGGTATACAGCAGGCCTGGGATGAGATACACCGCGGCGCCCAGATGCGTGTTCCTAAGGTTTATAAATTTATTATTAAATATATTACCCCCTTATTTTTATTTTTTATTTTAGGGATGTGGTTTGTGCAGGAGTGGTTGCCGATAATTCTGATGCGAAATGTCTCTTCAGATTTACGGATTTATATCCTGAGTACCCGCATAGGATTATTGGTGATATTTTTAGTGCTTGTGGTTCTGGTAAAAATCGCCTGGCGGCGTAAGAGGATGAAGCTAGATAACTTAAGATGAAGATAAGCGGCTGGATATTTCTTGTTCTTTCTTGGGGGATAATTTTAGGTTTGGCGATATTTTGTTTTACCAAGATTTTTACCAAAAAGGAGTTAAGATGACAAAAGGATTAATTGCTTTATTGCTTATCTTTTTAATGCTGGTGAACTTAGGTTGTGTGGCTTTGGTGGCGGGTACAGCCATAGGGGCGGTAGGCGCTTATGCGGTAAGCAAGGATACTATTCAGGGTGATACAGATAAATCTTACGATAGTCTCTGGAATGCGAGTTTAAGCGTAAGCAAAATCCGCGGGACAATAAAACAGGAAGATCCCTTAAGGGGGTATATTGAACTGGAGACAGATACAGGCCGGGTCTGGATTAGGGTAATTCGTTTAACGCGCGCCACTACGCGCCTGCGCGTTTCGGCAAGAAGGCTTCATTTTCCCCACATAAACCTCGCTTCGGATATCTTTGTAAAAATTATGGAGGCGGCAAGGTGAAGTATCTGGCTAATTTTCTTACTACCTTAAGTATATTCTGCGGATTTCTTTCCATTGTTTTTTCTCTGGAAGGTCACTTTACCTTTGCCTGCGGGGCAATAATCTTGTCCGTTATCTTGGATGGAATAGATGGCCAGGTCGCCCGTAAGGATCCCACTCCCAATGAGTTTGGTAAGGAATTAGATTCTCTTACCGATGTTATTTGTTTTGGCATCGCTCCATCTTTATTAGGTTATATCTTTATTTATCGAGAATTT
>JAMWCK010000101.1 GCA_023819625.1 Candidatus Omnitrophota bacterium
CCCATCTTACTTATGGCCTCTGGTTTTTAAAAGGATTACTTTCTCTTTCTTGCAAACTTTACATTTCTAGCGACGCTGATTTTGTAAAATGAAGAAGATAATTATTTGCTATCCCCCTTTAACTCTGGCTAAAGGTTGTCCTACTTTAGGCCAGAACAGACAATTCCAATATTTTAAGGAACCCACCTATATCTATCCGATTGTTCCTGCCCAGGCAGCAACCCTGTTAAAGCAGGCAGGATATGATGTGATGTGGTTGGATTGTATTGCGCAAGGGATTACCGATGAGAGATTTTTAGAAATCATCCGAAGACAAAAACCTGATATAATCGCCTTTGAGACCAAGACCCCGGTTGTAAAGCAACATTGGAAGATTATTAATGATATTAAAAGACAGTTCCCTTCGGGGAGAGTTCCGCTTACTGTTTTATTCGGCGACCATGTAACTGCCTTGCCCGAAGAATCATTTCAGAATTCTCGGGTTGATTTTATCCTAACAGGTGGAGATTACGATTTTTTATTATTGAATTTATGTAATACTCTTAATGAATTACCCATTACCCATTACCAATTGCCAATTACGAAATTAGAGCCGGGTATTTATTATCGTGACAATGACCAGATTAAAAACACCGGAAAATTTCAATTACATTGGGATTTAAATACCCTGCCTTTTATTGACCGCGACTTGACCTGCTGGCAACTCTATGCTTATAAAAACGGAAATTATAAACGCACTCCCGGAACATATATTATGAGTGGTCGCGATTGTTGGTGGGCAAAATGTAGTTTTTGTTCCTGGCCAGCGCTTTATCCGAAATTTCGTCTGCGTAAGGTCAGCAATGTATTAGATGAAATAGGCCTGCTTATTGATAAATATCAAGTCCGGGAGATTATGGATGATACAGGCACCTTTCCCGTGGGAGAATGGCTTCAAGAATTTTGTCAAGGAATGATTAAGCGAGAGTTTAATAAGAAGATTTATTTAGATTGAAATATGCGCTTTGGGGCATTAACTTTTGATGAATTTAAACTAATGAAAAAGGCAAATTTTCGGCTTTTACTCTTTGGTCTGGAATCAGCAAACCAGAATACCTTAGATAGAATTAACAAGAATCTTAAAGTAGAACAGATCATCCAAGATTGTAAATTAGCCACGCAGGCCGGCCTTTTCCCGCATATAACTATTATGTTTGGCTATCCCTGGGAGACCTACGAAGATGCCTTAAAGACATTAAAATTAGGCAGGTGGCTTTTAAAAAAGGGCTATGCCTATACTATGCAGGCAACCGTGGTCATTCCTTATCCGGGAAGCCCTTTGTTTGAGGAATGTAGACAAAGGGACTTACTTAAGACCCTAAACTGGGATGACTATGATATGAAACAGCCGGTGATGAAGAGCTCTATTCCCGATGATAAAATTGCAGAGCTAGTCCGAAGTATGTATAAGGTATCCTTTGACCCTGAATTTATCTTGCGCAAGTTGTTTTCTTATAAGGATGCCGATGATTTAAGATATTTTGGCCGGGCAGCAAAGAAGGTTTTTGGCCATATCTTTGATTTTAAGAGATGCAATTTAAGCCAGAAATAAAGACTATCCGCGGATGGCGCTGGGGAAAAGATGGATTACTGTATCACCGCGACCTTTTAGCTAAGGCAAGGGTTATTGCCACAGAAGCAGATGCGATGGTTCTGGAAACCAAAATCATTGACGAAAAAGGCCTCGCCCATTTTGAAATCATCAAGGTCTCTGGCGTCTGGCGTGTTGACCGAAAAAACCAGCTGTGTTTTGAAGCTAAAGAAGAGAAGACTCCCAGGACGCTTACCTTTAAGGGTGCCTGGGAAACGGATAAAAATCAACTTGTCTATATAGTAGAGCGCAGACAACTTAAGACTAAACAAAAGGCACTACAGAAACTTGTCTTTTTGGGTTGCTGGGATTATATATCAAGAAATCGCCTGGTTTATGTGCTCAGTGGAAGTAGCGATTCCTATTTAGAACTTCGGGGGCAGTTAGAGAGTATAAATTTGCGGCGTAAGAAAGGTGAAATTAAGTTTCGTCTGGGTGCAGGAGTCAGATACACCCCCAGGCGCCGAACCCTTCTTTTAATATTCGGCACCTGGAAATTTAGCCGTAAATTAGGCCTGATCTTTGAAGTAGAGTATGGAAAAGGTAAAGTTAATTCTATGGAATTTGGCGCGGATATCTGCTTAACCCCAAATAATAAAATAATTTTCGCGCTTAAAAATAAATCAGGAGAACCCTTAGGAATATCTCTTATTTTTTCCCATAAATTTTTAAAACAACTTGATGCTGAGGCATTTTTGCGCCTGCGAAAAAAATTTAGCACTGAATCGAGGATTGAGATGGGCTTAAACATTCCTTGGTAAATTTATCTTGACAAGCCCCCTTTATCTATTAGGATATAGTTTTAAGAAAGGTAATAAATGGAATTTCTCATAAAATTATCGGGTGTCTGGTTGGGTGTCTTTAGCCGCATGACCATTCCTTTCTGGCGCAAACTTTATCAGGGTAAAACCCTAAAATTTAATTTAAAGTATTTAAGGCGCACCTTGGCAAGTTTAGTTTTAAGCACTATCTTTAGTCTTTTGTTGTTTCCCAAATTAGAATTATCACCTCAAGGGATAGTTGGTTTTGAATTGGGCTTTAAGCTTTTCTGTCTTTGCTTTGGCTTCGGTTTCGGCTTTAACTCCATACTTATGGAATTTGCCCAGTGGTTTGAAAAGGAGAAGAACTAATGTTTTGGTCAATAATCGGCTCAACCGCTGCGCTCTTAACAATGTTTGCCTTCATTCCCCAGATTTTTAAGGCGATAAGGACTAAATCCGTTAAAGATGTAAGTTTATTTACCTTGCTTCAGTTATCTTTGGGGGTTTCATTATGGATTAGTTATGGTGTCCATCTAAAGGACAGAATTATAATTACTGCCAATACCGTTACATTGACGAGCTTAGTTATCCTGACTTATCTTTATTTTTTATACCACAAAGCCAGAAGATAAACGACCCCAAAGACAATGCGACTTTGAAAATAGGGCGACCCTACACCTGGGAGAGATATGAAAAAAATTAATCTTGCCATTATTGGGCTCGGACACTGCAGACCGAATTTTGTGCGGATATTTTGACGATGGTTAGAATTTCTAAGAACTAAATTTAAAGATTGACTCCACATTAAATTCTATTATAATAAAGGTATACTATTATTAATAGCAAATTTTTCATAAAAGTATAGCGCTAAATTGATATGGATATAAAGGCCGTAATTAAAGAACAAAGAGAAGAGCTTCAAAGCATCGAAAAAAGAGAAAGAATAATTAACAGAGAATTACTTGAAAAGGCAACAAGTTATTTAAGGTATCCCAATGTGCTTGCTATAGTAGGGGTAAGAAGATGCGGTAAATCTATATTTTCTTATCTGTTAGCGAAAAATAAAAATTTTGGTTATATAAATTTTGATGATGAAAGGATAGCAGGCTTAAGAACCGAAGACCTTAATAAAATTTTACAATCCTTCTATGAGCTTTATGGCGATATAGAGTATGTAATTTTAGACGAAGTCCAAAATGTTAAAAAATGGGAATTATTCGTAAATAGGTTAAGGAGGACAAAAAAAGTTATCATCACTGGAAGCAACTCAAAGTTATTGGCAGGTGAATTATCAACGCATTTAACCGGAAGATATATAGATATAATGCTTTCTCCTTTTTCTTTCAGAGAATACTTAGATTTAAACCAAATAAAAATACAGAAGGATTATACTACCCGAGAAAAGGCAGAGATCTTACGCCACCTGGAAGGGTTCCTTACGATAGGAGGTTTTCCAGAGGTAAATAAGTTTGGGAAGGTAATACTTTCGCGGATCTACAATGACATTATCACAAAAGACATTTTATTGAGATATAAGATTAAAAAAATAGAAAGTATGAGAGAATTGGCAAAATATATTATTACCAATTTCTGCCAGGAGGCAAGTTACCGTAAATTAGCAAATATCTTAAATATAAAACGCGTTTCTACCATTTCCCACTGGCTCTCTTACTTAGAAGACTCTTTTTTAATCTCTAAATTAGAGAGATTCTCATTTAAATTAAAACAGCAAATTATAGCACCTAAAAAATTTTACTGTGTTGATAATGGTATTGTAAACATGGTTACATTTGGGTTTTCAGAGAATAGAGGTTATTTTATAGAAAATGCTGTAGCAGTAGAATTACAGAGAACAAAAGCCCAGAATCTTACAGAAATTTACTACTGGAAAGACCACCAGCATAACGAAGTTGATTTTATCATTAAACAGGGCAGAGAAATTAGACAACTTATCCAGGTAACCTATGCCCAGAATAAGAACGAAATCAAAGATAGAGAGATAAAGTCTTTAATCAAGGCATCACAGGAATTAAGATGCAATAATTTATTAGTGATTACCTGGGATTATGAGGAAGAAAGAAGATATAGAGGC
>JAMWCK010000102.1 GCA_023819625.1 Candidatus Omnitrophota bacterium
GCGAAGAAGACCTTAAAACACCAGATAATGAGAGATTTAAATTTTAAGAAAACCAACCAAGGAGAGGTAAGACGATGCGCCAACTAAAAATCTTGATTGTTGATGACGAAGAAGGGATTGTCGAACTGCTCCAATTTTCCTTACATCCACCTCTAACCTCTCCGACCTACGCAGTCGGAACCGAAAAGAAAATCCAAAATAATTTTGGCCGCCCGGAAAGTAGCCCCAGGTTCACCGAGGAGGGTTTTTGCCTTGCTTAATTCTTCTTTTATTTTTGCTATTTCCTGAGGACTTTTGAGGATTTTAAGCACAGTTTGAGCAATTCGCTTTGGGCAGGCACGACCCTGAATGAATTCGGGGATGATTAATTTGTTTGCCAGGAGATTTATCATTCCAATATAAGGAACCTTTACCTGCGGTCGGTAGAGAAGATAATTTAAAAGGCTAAGCTTATAAATTATCACAAAAGGTTTTTGCATTATTGTTGTCTCTAGGGTTGCGGTGCCTGAAGCCACAAGTGCAAAATCCGCTACATTCAGGCAATCGTAGGTTTTTCCCTCCACAATCTTCATTTCCATAGGTAATTTTTTAATAATTTTCTGATAAAGTTCTGCACCAACCTGCGGGGATTTTACAATTATGAATTGGGTAGCGCTTAATTCTTTGCGGATTAAAATTGCGGTCTTTACCATTATCGGCAGGATATTTTTTATTTCCGATTTACGCGAGCCGGGAAGAAGGGCAATAGTAGTTTTAAACTCTGACATTTTGAGTTCTTTTAGAAATTCCTTTTTCTCGTGTGTGGGTTTTACTGTATCTAAGAGCGGATGGCCAACGAAATCCGCATCTATACCGTATTCTTTATAAAAATTTTGTTCAAATTTAAAGAAGACGATAATTTTATCAATATATTTTTTTATGGTTTTAATTCTTCCCCGGCGGGAGGCCCATACCTGTGGGCTGATATAGTAGATAACAGGAAGGGATCGGTTAAGTTTTTTGGCGAATCTTAGGTTAAAACCCGAGAAGTCCACACAGATTACGGCTTGCAGTTTTTGGGTTTTGATTTTTTTAAAGAGAAGCTTCTCTAAGGCAAGGAACTTAGGGATTTTTCTTAAGACATCAAAAAACCCCAGGCAGGATAAATCCTTAATGTCCACATAGATTTCTGTTTGTGTCTGGCGCAGATATTCTCCGCCAACAGCAGAAATTTTTATCTCTGGATCAAGCTCTAAAATTTTTTTTACCAGACAAGCGGCATGGAGGTCTCCGGATGGCTCTCCGCAGATAATCAGGATACGTTTTTGCGCCATATTTGTTTTTGGATTTTAAGAGCAATTTTTAGTGCCTGTCGGGCAACCGGCCCAGAGATGAGAGGTTCTTTATGTAAAAGCACACACTCAATAAAGGCCCGCAATTCCTTTTCTAAGGGTTCTTCTTTTTCAATGGGTAGGTCGGTTTTTGTAATATTTACCCCTTGTTTTTTATAGATTGAAGCCCTTGCCTCTTTATAATCTAAAGAAATATAGGTATCCTTTTGAAAAATACGGATGCGGCGCATGGTTTCATCAGAGACGCGGCTGGCGGTTAGATTTGCCACACAGCCATTTTCAAAAGTAATGCGGGCATTGGCAATATCTTCAAAAGAGGTAAGCACACTTACTCCCACTGCCTCCAGTTTTTTTATCCCTACCCTTACCAGCCCTAAGACAATATCAATATCGTGAATCATCAGGTCTAAAACCACACCGATATCTAAAGAGCGGTGGGGAAAGGGACTGAGGCGATGGCATTCAATAAATTTGGGGTCTTTAATAAGTTTTTGTGTGGCACCAAAGGCAGAATTGAATCTTTCAATGTGGCCAACCTGTAGAGCCAATTTATTCTTACGCGCAAGATTGATTAAGATATCTGCTTCTTTAAGTGAACGGGTAAAGGGTTTTTCTACTAACGTAGAAATATGATTTTTAAGAAAGAACGAGGCAATCTCAAAATGGTTTGTAGTGGGTGTAGCAATACTTACTGCATCTACCTTACCTAGAAGCTTACGATAATCGGCAACTCCCGCGGTCTTTAAGTCTTGTGAAACCTCCTTTAACCGCAGAGGATTAATATCACAGACCGCAACTAAAGAACAATTTTCTATTCTTTGGTAAGTTTGGGCATGGCGCAGTCCGAGATGACCTACTCCCACAACTCCAACCCTTATCTTTGGCATAGAAAAATCATATCAAAGCACTCGACAAAAGTCAATGAATATGATACAATAAATCTCCTTTTGAATCCGCAGATCAAAAGATCACAAGGAAAAACCGATGCGGGATTATTTACGGTTACTCAGATTTATCAAGCCCTATCTAGGACTATTTTTCTTGGCCTCCATTTGTATGGGGTTTTCTGCCCTTTTTGACGGTGTTTCCTTAGCGATGATTGTGCCCCTGGCGGATAAGGTATTGACGGATAAAAAAATCATTATCCCTGCACGCCTGCCGGGATTTTTAAGTAATTTTATTGACCAGATTAACTCTACGCGCCCGGTCTTACTTTTAAATTATCTGGCCGTGGCAGTCGTAGTATTATTTTTCTTAAAAGGACTTTTTGGATTTTTACAGGGTTATCTGATGTCAGATATCGGTCAGCGTGTGGTCAAGGATATCCGTGATAAGCTTTATAGCAAACTCCAGAATCTCTCCTTAGATTATTTTATCCATAAGCGGGGAGGGGAATTAATCTCACGTATCACCAATGATGTAAAATTAGTAGAGAATGCAGTTTCCTATGGGTCAACGGATCTGGTCTATCAGAGTTTACAGATAATTATCTTTCTGTTTTTGACGTTTTTTATCCATTTTAGGCTCGCCTTAGTTTCTCTAATCTTAGTGCCTTTGGTAAGTATACCAATCTTGCGCGTAGGAAAGGTTTTGCGTAAGTTAGCCCACCGTGCGCAAGAAAAGATGGCGGATATAAATTCTTTACTTTATGAGACAATTATCGGCACGCGCATTGTCAAGGCTTTTAATATGCAGACGCATGAGATAAATAAGTTTAAGAAGACAAATCAAGATTATTATAAAATCGCTCGGAAGTCTATCAAACGTACGCTCATTTTAAGCCCGGTAACGGAATTTTTAGGGGCACTGGCGGGTATCTTTGTCTTTGTCTGGGGCGGCAGAGAGGTTATTGCTGGAAGGCTTTCTTTTGGCGTCTTTGGATTATTTTTGGGCTCATTGCTTTCGCTTATTCGTCCGTTTAAGAAATTAAGCCAGGTAAATTCTATAAATCAGCAGGCAATGGCTGCCACCAGCCGGATTTATGAAATTTTAGAGGCATCTTCTAGCGTCAAAGAAAAACCTAAGGCAAGGGATTTGATGGAGTTTAAAGAGAGTATTGTTTTTGAGGATGTCTGGTTTAATTATGCTGATACAGAAATATTAAAAGGGATAAACTTAAAGATAAAAAAAGGCGAAATTCTTGCCATTGTTGGACCCAGCGGAGCGGGAAAGACAACATTGGTAGATTTACTCCCGCGCTTTTATGACCCGAAAAGGGGAAGAATTTTAATTGATGGTATAGATATAAAAGAATTCAGTTTAAGGTCCTTGCGTCAGCAGATTGGGATTGTGACACAGGAGACGATTCTCTTTAACGATACTATCCAGGCAAATATTGCCTATGGTCGGCCTGAGGCATCAATACACGAAATACGGGAGGCGGCAAAACAGGCCTATGCCCACGATTTTATTGAAAGCTTGCCTTTAGGTTATGCCACCGTCATTGGCGACCGGGGAATGAAACTTTCCGGTGGCGAACGACAGAGAATTGCTATTGCCCGGGCGCTCTTAAAGAATCCTCCGATTTTAATTCTGGATGAAGCCACTTCACAACTGGATTCCCAATCTGAACGTATTGTCCAGGAGGCCTTGGACCGGCTCATCAAAGGCCGCACGGTCCTGGTGATTGCCCACCGTCTTTCCACGGTCCGCTTTGCCTCAAATATTATTGTGCTGGATAGAGGTAGAATTATTGAACAGGGAACTCACACTGAACTCATTAACAAAGACGGTTTATACAGATGGCTTTATCAGATGCAGGAAATATAACCCTTGCATCTTAGATAAAAATTATGATATACTATAGGATTAAATTAAGTTAAAAGGAGGAAGGAGAACGTGGCGGGGGAATTAATTAAACAGCTTTTAGAGGCGGGTGTACATTTTGGTCATCAGACTAAACGTTGGAACCCCAAGATGAAAAAATTTATTTTTGGTTCCCGCAGTGGTATTTATATTGTGGATTTAGAAAAGACTGAGGAGTGCCTGAATCGCGCCCGCGATTTTCTTATGGATTTGACTGCAAAGGGCGAGACGGTTTTATTTGTGGGCACAAAAAAGCAGGCCCAGGAGGTAATTCAACAGGAGGCCCAACGTTGCGGAATGTATTATGTGACCGAGCGTTGGCTGGGAGGACTGTTGACCAATTT
>JAMWCK010000103.1 GCA_023819625.1 Candidatus Omnitrophota bacterium
GCCCAACCACCTACGGAGTGCACAACTGTTGAACCGGCAAAATCAAACATCCCTTTTGTCGCCAACCAACCACCACCCCAAATCCAGTGTCCGACAATAGGATAGATAATCATCGTCATAATGAAAGAAAAAAGAATAAACGATTTATATTTGATTCTTTCTGCTACTGCACCCGATACAATTGTGGCTGCAGTTCCGCAGAAAACCAATTGAAAGAAAAATTTTGCCCACAAAGGAACATCGGTCCAACTAATTGCAGTATAAACACCTTTATAAGTTGCGCCGACCGCAGGTGAATTATCTAAACCACTGACAAAGAATAATCCTTTTAATCCCATAAAGGGATTGCCATCGCCAAACATCAGACCCCAACCCAAAAATAAAAACCCCAGCGATGAAACTGCAAATACAATGAAATTCTTGGAAAGAATATTCACACAATTTTTTGTCCTGGCAAAACCTGACTCTACCATTGCAAAACCTAAATTCATAAAAAACACTAGCTTTGCCGTAACCAGAACCCAAATAGTATCAATAACAATCTTCATATCCATAGCGATTATCCTCCTTTCGTTTTTAGAAATTAATGTCTAGTTGAAAAGTTATCGTATTTCTCAAATTAGGATTATTGTATATTTCATAGCCGACTATCACAGAAATATCTTTGGTAAAACTCCAGGCAAAACCGTAATTTAAGGCACCGTATGATGATTGTGTCCCCTGATAATCAACACACAGCCATAGTTTATCCGAAATCTCGCTCATTGTGCGCTCCCAGGCAAGCATTATACCGTTATTGTCACGCAGACCATTTTTGTCGCGCAAAAGCCTTCCATTACCGTTAAAATAACCTGCGGAAAACCTGCCTAAATTTATCTTGCCTATTGAAATAGTTTTAGCGCCTTTAAAATACCACACATTGTTATTAGTTAAGTTATGTTTTGTGCCGATATCGTAACAACCAATAGCGAACGCAGGCATATATTTAAAATATGGATCTTCCCCAATGCCAAACTTGAAATGAAAGTACCACGGGTAAGTATCTAAACTTGAGCCAAAACCTTTTTTATAATCAAAACCTATCTCTGCCATAATTTTTCCCAACGGTTGCCAAATTTTACCCAATAGATTTTCTTGAGGCTTATCCGATAATAAACTAAAAGTGAGCCCATAAACCTGCTGGAGATATGTCCTTGCTCCGATATGGTCTGTTCTTTTGGTCGGAATATAAGTGTCGGCGGTTATATGTATTTTCTTGTAGGGCTGGATATCTGTTGAAGGTGTCCAGATATGGGTTGAGGGGGTTGCGTAACAAAAAGCAACCAGAAAAGAAACCAGCAAAAAGAAAAAAAAGAAAACTTTTATTTTTTTCATTTTTACTACTCTTTCTAAAATATCGCTTTGTTTCTACGCTCTCCTGTACGCACTCGCACACAGTCATCTAAAGGCAAAACCGCATCTTACCATCACCCATCTTGCCGGTTTGACAATACATCAATATTTTAGAGATTATCTGCTTTACCTGCTTATCAGTAGCATAGATTTCTATTTTGGTCTTGTGCACAAACAGGAAACTATCCGGCCTTGTCCTCTGAACTCCAAAACCCTGCACTGCAAAAGCTGTCATTCCTCCAATAGGCACCTCTTTTAAGGCCTCGGTTAGGTCTTTTAATTTTTCGGAACGCACTATTGTTTCTATCTTCTTCAATCTTTTCTCTCCTAAAAAATAAAAAAGCGTCTTTGTATCCATCTCTGGAATTAAAGACGCCTACGTCTACCTAAAATAATAGTGGCGTTCTTTTATTTTAGAACGCCATTGTATTTTTACACTACCGTGTGGCTTACACTAATACAAGTAGAAAATCAACTATTTTGGTAACCCCAAATTTAGGAGCAACACTATTTGCTCTGGATTAATAGTCACCCATATATTTTCTGCATTTATTTCTGATTCTGCTCATAAGTTTTACCACGCGCACATGAGAGATGCCCATTCTTTTACCTATTTCTCTGGTAGTCAGACCTTCAGCATAAAAAAAGAGGATATCCTTTTCTCTTTTGTTAAGACCATTATTGTATAAAATTTCTAATAACATCTCATTATTCAAACTATTAAGACTATTCTGTACATTCTTATCCTTTAAAAAGAAGGTTTCTCCAAAACTAACTTTCCCTTCGTCCACTATCGCATCAAAACTTACCAATAGCAGCTTTTCATTTACTTTACGTAGGTAATTTTTAAGATAGAAGTAGCAACCCTGAAGTATATAGCTATCTGTTTTATTATCAAGTTTTCCCACCCGAAAATCCTGCCAGAGATGTATTAGTGCTTCCTGGTATAAATCTTCATCATTTAAAAAGGTAGGGTGTCCATTTAATTTATAGATTATCCTTTTTAAGGTGGGTGATAATCTTTTTACTAATTCTTCAAAAAACATCTTTAGCCTCGGTATTTGTTGGTAATGGGCATTCTTCTGTCTTTACCAAATGCCTTGGGTGTAATCTTAATTCCTGGTGGAGATTGCCTTCTTTTATACTCACTTTTATCGACCATTGTAAGAACCCTATATACAGTCTCTTTATCAAAACCTAAAGAGATAATCTCATCTAAACTTTTATCTTCCTCAATGTAAGCTTTTAGAATAGGATCCAACTTCTCATAAACCGGCAAAGTATCACTGTCTCTCTGATTAGGCTTAAGTTCAGCCGAAGGCTCCTTTGTTAACACGCGTTCTGGGATTAACTGTCCTAAAGAATTCCTATATTCTGCCAACTTATAAACCAATGTCTTAGGTACATCCTTAATTACCGCAAAACCGCCTGCCATATCTCCGTATAGAGTAGCGTAACCTGTGCTAATTTCAGATTTATTCCCTGTAGTCAAAACTAACCATCCAAATTTGTTGGAAAAAGCCATTAGAATATTCCCTCTGATGCGCGCTTGTAAATTTTCCTCAGTAATATCTCTTTCTAATCCTAAAAATTGTGTTTCTAAGACCACAAGATAGATTTTATATATCTGTTCAATGGAGATATCTATTAATCTTATACCTAAATTTCTTGCCAATAGCTTAGCATCTTCTTCAGACTCTTTTGAAGAATATCTTGAAGGCATAAATACACCAATGACATTTTCTTTTCCTAAGGCATCAACTGCTAAGGTTGCTACCAGAGAAGAATCAATTCCTCCAGATAAACCAATCACTACATTTCTGAATCCATTTTTAAATACATAATCTTTAAGACCTAAGATTAAAGCTCTATAGATCTCCTCAACCTGCTCTAAAGTTCTAGTCTCTCTTTTGGGTAAAATTGGCTTCTTAGAAATTACTTCGTCAGAAATTTTAATTATCTTTTTGAATTTAATCTTATTTAAGGGAATACCCAAACCCGCCTTCGCTATAGCTTCGGTGGGCAAGTCTAAAACCAATAAATCTTCCTTAAATGCCTCTGCTCTTAAAATTATCTTACCATCCTTATCTATAACCATACTCTGGCCATCAAAGACAAGTTCATCTTGACCACCAACCAAATTTGTATAGGATACAAAAACTCCATTTTCTTTTGCTTGATTTTGAACAATTTTTTCTCTCTCCTTAATCTTACCGGCATAATAAGGAGAGGCATTGATGTTAAGGATAAGTTTTGCTCCTAGTCTAGCCTGCTCTTTTACAGGACCTTCTTTATGCCAGATATCTTCACAGATGTTTACTCCAAAGATTATTTTGCCCAACTTAAAAACTAATGGGTTGTATCCGGATTTAAAATATCTCTTCTCATCAAAGACACCATAATTTGGTAAAAGCATCTTGTGATATATTCCCTTAATTTCTCCATTGTAAATTACTGCTGCAGCATTGTAGATATCTTTTTCTCTTATATCTACAAAACCTAAAATAGCAACAATGTCATGGATCAATTCTGCTAATTTCTTTAATTCCTCTAAATTATCTTGGATAAATTTTGGTTTAAGTAAGAGGTCTTCAGGAGGATATCCTGTAAGTGCAAGTTCAGGAAAAGAGATTATATCTACCCCAAATTCTTTTGCCTTTTGGATGTATTCAATTATCTTTCTGGAATTTCCTTCTAAATCACCGACAGTAGAGTTTATTTGAGCTAAAGCAATTCTTAAATTTCCTTTCATCTTCCTCACTAAAAATAAAGGCGCCCTCTCCTCTGAGAAAGGGCGCCTTTGGTCCCTCAACCCCACCCTTTCTGCTAAAATTTTACACTAAATATTAGAAAGGGCGGGGTAAAATAAAAATGTCTTCTAGCTGACTCTGCCAGAAGACATCTTTGTCTCTATACTACCCTGTAATCAATTATAAAAATACCACAAATTTTTTCTTTGTCAAGTTTTTTATTTAAAAAGGT
>JAMWCK010000104.1 GCA_023819625.1 Candidatus Omnitrophota bacterium
ACGCTGCCACACGCGTAAAGAAGGCGCTGGTGGGAAGGGGTCTTGCCTCCAAATATCAGGTGCAAAAGATGGTTACGGCAATGCTTAATTTAAATAGTCCTCCGAAATATACAGATATCAGCGATGCCCTGGCCTTAGCCATTGCCCATAGCCATACCCTAAGATCGAAGATATGATTGCCAGAATCTCAGGAAGGATAATTGAGAAGGGGAGGAATTATTTAATTGTGGATGTGCAGGGTATCGCTTATGAAGTATTGATTCCTGCGACAGTGATGCGCCGTCTGGAGGAAAATCCTCCTGCTGAGGGGAGAGTAAATTTGGTTACTTATCATTATTTTCAAGTTGAACCTTCAAGAGGATTACCGGTATTAATCGGTTTCTTAAACGAAATAGAAAAGGAATTCTTTCAAGAATTTATTACGGTTTCAGGTATTGGTCCACGTGCGGCATTAAGGGCCTTGAATCAACCCATTTCTTTAATTGCTAAGGCGATTGATGAGGGGGATTTGCGTTTCTTATCTTCGCTTCCGGGCATTGGACAACAGAGGGCAAAAGAGATTGTTGCCAAGTTACAGCATAAAGTAGGTAAGTTCGGCCTTATTCAGGATGCAAAGACATCTTTCCAACAGGCGTTAAGGACCAAGGATATTGAAGAGGAGGCATTAGCCGTATTAGTGCAATTAGAATATAAAAAATCCGAAGCCCAGGAAATGCTTAGAAAGGCACTGGAGAGCTCACCGCATATTCAGACTACGGAGGAATTATTGAATGAGGTTTATAAACAGAGAAAGACAAGATAACTTATGTCTCCAAGATAGTTTAAAATCAGTAATTGAGGCCCTGCTTTTTTCTAGCGACAAACCCCTTCTCTTAGAGCAGATAAAGAGCGTGTTAGACATCCCAGAGACCGGAGAAATTCGCAGACTTTTAGAGGAATTAAAAACAGAATATGAGAATTCTTGCCGAGGGATACGTCTAGTGGAGATTGCCGGTGGATTCCAGATGATTGCGGCACCGGATTATGTTGCATTTTTGAAAAAATTGCATAAGGAGCGCCGCGTAGAAAGATTATCTAAGGCCGCACTAGAGACCCTGGCCATCGTTGCTTATAAGCAGCCACTAACAAAACTGGATATTGAATCTTTAAGAGGCGTGGATGTAGATGGTGTAATCAAGGGGCTTCTAGAGAAGAATCTCATCCGTATTGTCGGAAGGAGAAGGGCACCAGGAAAACCGTATCTCTTTGGCACCACACGGCAATTTTTAGAATATTTTGGCCTAAAGTCGTTGGCGGAATTGCCAAAAATAGAAGATTTTTCTCAAGTCCAGAGAGGGCCTAATGAATCCCTGATTTCTTTGGATAAGAATTCAGCGCAAACAACACAGAAAGAAGAGTTTTCAGGAAAGGAAGGAGAGGATGGACCTACAAAATCTGCGGCGCAAAATTGACCGTATTGATAAAAAGATTATTGATTTGTTGAACTTGCGCGCAAAGATAAGTATTGAGATTGCCCGTCTTAAGCGCAAGACAGGAAAAAGCATCTATGCCCCGGACCGCGAACAAGAAATATTAAGAAGGATCTTGCGTATCAACCGCGGCCCATTAAGTCCACGGGCACTGGAGGCAATTTATCGCGAGATTATGTCTTACAGTCTTTCTTTAGAAAGGCCCCTTAAGATTGCTTATTTAGGACCGGAGGCGAGCTTCACACACTTAGCCGCGTTAAAGAAATTTGGCTCCCAGGTAGAATATGTCTCGTTAGAGAGCATTCCGGATGTTTTCTGGGAAGTAGAAAGGGATGCTGCTGATTATGGAGTAGTGCCAATAGAAAATTCTATTGAAGGGGCAGTTAGCCATACATTAGATATGTTTGTGGATTCAGAATTAAAAATCTGTGCCCAGGTAATTCTTGATGTAGCGCACAATCTTCTGGCTAAGTCTCCAAAGGATAAGATAAAAAAAGTTTATTCTAATCCCCAGGTCTTTGGTCAGTGTCGCATCTGGTTAAAAGAAAATTTAGCCTGGGCAGAGAAGATTGAGGTTTCTTCTACCACCCGTGCTGCCCAGATTGCCGCTAGAGAAAAAAATAGCGCCTGTATTGCCTCGCTACTTGCTGCTAAGGTTTATAAATTAAAAATATTGGCTAAAAATATTGAGGACTCACCACATAATATTACGCGTTTTTTAGTAATCGGCAAAAGCACTGTTTCTCCAACTGGTGATGATAAGACCTCAATTATGTTTTCTATTAAAGACCGCGTGGGTGCCTTGCATGATATGCTGGTGCCCTTTAAGAAGAATGGTATTAATTTGACTAAGATTGAATCCCGGCCTTCTAAAAAGAAGGTCTGGGACTATTATTTTTTTGTGGATTTACAAGGGCATCAGGATGAAACCCATGTAAAGAGGGCACTTCAGGAACTAGAAAACAAGTGTAATTTCTTAAAAATCTTAGGTTCTTATCCTGTAGGAGAATAAATGGTATTAGCAAGAAAGCATCTTATCAAAGTAGCACCTTATCAGGCAGGAAGGCCGATTGAAGAAGTTAAGCGACAGTTTGCTTTAAGGAATGTGATTAAACTAGCATCAAACGAAAATCCCCTCGGGCCTTCACCAAAGGCACTGGTAGCAATTAAAAAGAATCTGCACTTAATTAACCGTTATCCCGACGCAAATGGGTTTTATCTAAAAAGGAAGTTAGCCCAAGTTTTTAATGTTTCCTTGGCAAATATTGTATTAGGTAATGGTTCGGATGAACTGATTGACATTATTGTCAAGGCCTTTGTAGAGAAAGACGAGGGAATTATTACCTCTGAGGGTACATTTTTAGAATATAAGATCATTTCTCAGGTTCATGGGCGTAAGGTAACAACGGTGCCTTTGCGTAATTTTAAGTACGATTTAGAGGCAATCAAGAAAAAGATTAACCCAAAGACTAAGGTGGTCTTTATCTCTAACCCAAATAATCCGACGGGAACATATGTTACGCAATATGAAATTGAAGAATTTTTACACGATTTGCCCGAAGATTTATTGGTAGTCTTTGATGAGGCATACGATGTCTTTATTGACGTGGATGATTTTCCTAAGAGTCTAGAACTTGTGCGCAACCAAAAGAATATAATTATTCTTAAGACATTTTCTAAGTCTTTTGGTTTAGCAGGATTAAGAATAGGTTATGCCTTGGCGCATCCGCAACTCGTGCGGTATATGGAAATTGTGCGCCAACCCTTTAATGTAAATTTTCTGGCACAGGTAGCAGCAGAGGCAGCCTTAGAGGATAAAGAATTCCTTAAGAAAACCCGGCAGGTAATTTTAGAAGGCAAGAATTATCTCTATGTTGCCTTAAACAAGATGGGTTTGGCCTATGTACCTTCTGCGGCCAATTTTATCCTTATTGATGTCGCTCGAGATGGGGCAAGGGTTTTTCGTCAGATGCTTAAATATGGGGTGATTGTAAGGGATATGCAGCAATATGGATTAAAGGATTTTATTCGCGTTAGCATTGGCACAAAGGAGGAAAATGAAAGGTTTATTAGGGCATTGAAGAAGGTACTGCAATATTAAATTTTATTATGTGCGAAGTTTCGCTTCGCACAGGGGTTTGGTAAGGAGGTTATCAATGATTATTGTATTAAGGCCAGATATTACGGAAGAACAGATCAATCATATTATTGAAAAGGTGCAGAAATTAGGCTTAAAACCGATGGTTTCCAAAGGGGTGGAGCGCACGATTATTGGCGTGATTGGACCAGAGGATGTATTGCGTGTTACACCGCTAGAGGTACTTCCGGGCGTAGAAAAGGTTATGCCAGTCTTGGCGCCCTATAAGCTTGTCTCCCGCGAATTTAAGAAAGAGGATTCGGTAATTGGGGTGGGTAAGGATATAAAGATCGGTGGCAAAAAAATTGTAGTGATGGCCGGACCTTGTGCGGTAGAAAATATGGAACTTCTTCGCGAGATTGCCACCGAGGTAAAGAAGGCAGGAGCAGTTGTTTTACGGGGAGGGGCATTTAAGCCACGCACTTCACCATATTCCTTTCAGGGGTTAGGCGAAGAGGGATTAAAAATTTTAAGTCAGGTAGGGCAAGAATTAGGATTGGTTACTGTTACTGAGGTTATGGACCCCCGCGATGTGGAACTAGTTGCGCGCTATGCAGATATTTTGCAGATCGGTGCGCGCAACATGCAGAATTTTAACCTCTTAAAAGAAGTGGGTATGACCAAGAAGCCGGTAGTTTTGAAGCGCGGAATGTCATCTACAATAAAAGAGTTATTGATGTCGGCAGAGTATATTTTAGCCGGGGGTAATTTTAATGTGATTTTATGTGAGCGTGG
>JAMWCK010000105.1 GCA_023819625.1 Candidatus Omnitrophota bacterium
AGGTCTTTACCTCCCAACAGCCAAAACCCAAGGAATTTTTTGAACCTAAGCCAGTATCGTAGGAGAATTCTATAAGTCTTGGGTTGCCTTTTAATTTGTAAAGCCCCATCCATGCCTTTATCACGGTAGAATTTGAGTTTGGTTTTTTATATAAAATCACCTTCTCATCTTGAGGTCTAACCTTATAGGGTTCAATATTAAAATCAAATCCATCAATTTCTTCATAAAAACTTACCTGATATTTTTTCTTTAAATTTTCTCTTATCAATTTATTAAACTCATCTTCAAATGGAGAGTAATAATATGTCTTTTTACTGCCATCGGATTTCTTAAGTGTACTATAGATAGTTATGGGAGAAAGCATTTTTATTATAACTTCTTTAGAAAAAGATGGCTTTGGCATCACACTGATAGATTCAATAAATACTTCATTATCAGCTAAGAAGAGTTTTTCCTTTCTTAAAAATCCTTCGGCTAAACTTTGTAGGATTTCATCTTTTGGAGAAGAGATAAAGAATTTTATAGGACAGATAAACTGAAAACCAGTATTAAGATCCTTAAATTTACCGATAAGCCGAGAAAAGGTAAAGAGTTTAAATTTTCTTTTTTCATATTGATAACCACAATTATGAAGAAATTTCCTTAAAGTCGGATCTAAAAGTTTATAGATAAGACCTTGTAAGATATGATTATAAGATTTGGGAAGGTTGATTTTTTCTTGACTATTTAAACTTATTTCAACTCGCATTTTTTATGTAAAGCCTAAAGACATATAACATACAAATTAGCCAGTTTTTAAGAGTCTTTCTTTAACTAAATCGCTTACTAATTTGCCGTCTGCTCGACCGGCGACTTTCGCGGTCACTTCCTTCATCACCTTTCCCATATCCTTCATCCCGCAGGCAGAAGTAGCGACAACTACTTCTTCAATAATTTTCTTAATTTCATCTATAGAAAGTTCTGCGGGTAGATATGTCTTCAATATCTCTAATTCCTTGGTCTCCTTATCTGCCAGATCCAGGCGATTGCCCTGTTTAAACTGCTCAATGGATTCCTGGCGTGCCTTGATCTGTTTTCTGATTACCATTATAACTTCATTATCATCCAGTATTTTTTTCTTTTTGGCTATTGCCACATTGATTAATTCCGCACGTAGAAAACTTAAAACCGAAACCCTTAAGCTATCTTTGCACTTTACTGCCTCTTGATAATCATTAAAAATTTTTTCTTCTAACATAATACCTCCTTAAAATAAAATGCATTTTTTAAACCTTTTCATCCTATTCCTTAAATCTTTTAATGTTAAATTGGCAGTCCTTTCTATTCCAAAGCCCTCCACATTAAAAGAGGCAACAACCGTCCCATAGGCAATCGCCTTTTTGATGGTTATGGGGTTTATCTTATTTACTTTAGCCAGATACCCCATAAATCCACCGGCAAAGGTATCGCCGGCGCCGGTAGGGTCAACTACCTTATCTGTAGGATAGGCAGGAAGAGAAAAAATAAATTTAGGGGCAAAAAATAAAACACCGTGTTCTCCTTTTTTAATCAATACCATTTTTGGGCCACAATTATATAAGTACTTAGCTGCCTTCAAGAGATTATTCTCACCCGAAAGACTCCGTGCCTCCTGGTCATTGGCGACATAGATATCCACCTCTTTAAGTAGCCGCAGAAGTGCCCGGCGCTTATGATTTATCCAGTAATTCATACTATCTAAGCCGACTAATTTTGGAGAAGACATCTTCTGTAACAGATGTCTCTGGATGTCAGGGTCGAGATTAGCCAGAAATATATACTTTATTTTGCGTTGTTGGGGAGAAATCTGGGGGTGAAAAATCGACAAAACCCCCAATTCTGTATTCAGGGTAAGGGCGGTATTTAAATCTCCCTCATATTCACCTTCCCACTTAAAGGTATTTCCTCTTTCTTTAATTAACGAAGTTAGAATTAATCCCTTTTGATGCAGAAAATCAATATATTTTTTGGGAAAATCCTCACCGATAATGGCCACAAGGTTAACCGGAGCAAATAATCTTGCCGACATTGCAAAATGTACTGCCGAGCCACCCAGCATATGCACCCTTTTTCCGTAAGGCGTCTTTACACTATCTAGAGCGACTGTCCCTAAAACAATAATACTCATCCCCGCCCTTCCTTCTCTCCTGACCTTTTTAAGAAAGATATAATCATTTTACGAATATCAAACTAAACACACCCATTAAAATACAATAATAACCGAAGTAGTAAATTCGGGCTTTATTTAAGATTCTCTTTAACAGCCAAAGGGAAAAGATTCCGCTTAAAAAACTAAAGATAAAACCTATGATAAGATTTCCTCGTCCTTGCTGCAGGATAAGACCTGTATCCTTAAATTCTAAAATAGTTGCCCCTAAAATAGCCGGGATAGCCGCAAGAAAGGAAAAATTAAAACTTAATTTGGGTTCAATCCCGCGGAATAAAAGACTAGATATGGTGCTACCAGAACGGGATATGCCCGGGATGATTGCTATACCTTGGATTATACCTAAAATAAGCGCATCCTTAACATTTAAGTTATACCTTCTGGGATTTGTAAATTTTGTTAAAATAAGGATTACACCGGTAAATATTAAACTAATCGCTACAAGTTTTGGTGTCTTAAATAAACTTTCAAAAAAGTCTCTTCCCCATATACCGATTAATCCTGTAATCAAGGTTACGATTATGATTAAAAAAAGTGTGGTTAAATCGCGTAATAATTTTAATATCTCCTTAAAGAAAAAAATGACCAGCGCTAAAATAGTCCCCAAATGCAGGATTACTGCTGCGGCTGCCTGGCTTTCACGAATACCTAAGAACCTTCCTATAATCACCAGATGTCCAGAACTACTTACCGGCAAAAACTCTGTAAGCCCCTGCATAATCCCTAAAACCATATATTTAATCATGGCGAATTAAAAATTCCTTCAGATACGGCGGTAAATCTGAGGTTAAAGAAATTTCCCTCCCTGTAACCGGATGAATAAACTCTAATTCCTTAGCGTGCAGACACAATCTCTTTGCCTTCAAAATAAAATCTCTTCTAAAGGCATATTTTGTCTCACCCAATATCGGATGACCGATCTTTTTAAAGTGGATTCTTATCTGATTGGTCCTACCCGTTAAGGGCTCTACCTCTACTACCGCAAAATTTTTATATTTCTTAATAACCTTGTAGCGGGTAATTGCCTGATGTCCCTCAAGGGGATAACTGATCTTGCCCTTTGGTTTTTCAGGGCATCCGCGCACAAAGGCAATATACCTCTTTTTAATCTTCCTTTCTTTAAATGCCCGCATCATCTTCCTTTGAATAGACTTGCCCTTGGCATAGATGATTAAACCCGATGTCTCTCTGTCTAAGCGATGACAGGGGTAAAGATTTAAGATACTCGTTAAGGTCCGAGCTTCTTTTTTCGGGGTGGGTATAGTAAGTAAACCGGAAGGTTTCTCCACAACCATTAACCAATTATCTTCATAAACGACGGCAATATTATTTATCTTATATTGTGGGTGGTAGTCCATTTGCAGAATATGCAGTCGTTATTTAACCCAGGAATGGGTTGTTTAAGTATAGTCACGGCATCAGTGAAGATCTGATATACGCGTTGGGGATTAGTTTTTATCTCTGTTACCTCAACCTCAAACTCAATATCCTCTTTAGAAACCACGGACTTAGGAATATAGTATATTAAATAGGCCGTTTTCTTTGTCGAAAATCCATTCTGTTCTAATAAAAAGGTATAGACATCCATCTGGAATTGATGGGCGGGATGTGTGCCTTCGGGTTTTGAACCCCGCGTCTTATGGTCTAAGGCGGCGAAAAAATTATTGCCTAAATCTAGGCATTCATCGAGATATCCACCTAACTTGGCATCGAGTCGGGTGTCGGTAAAATCTAGCCAGCCATTTTTAGGAAAATTAGAGATTAATTTTCCGGGAAGCCTTCCGGCTAACATTGGCGGCAAGATACCTTTTTGCCGATATATTTCAAAATGTTCTTTAATCACCCTGTCTAATCCCGTAGTAATCGTGGCAACGGGTTTCTCTGGACGTTTAATATTTTTATTTAGATAAAGCCAGAAACAACGTGGACATTCTAAAAATAGATTTAGACTGGAGGCAGAAAGTTTTATCATTAAATTATCTTAAACATTCGCTCAATGGCCTTTTTTGCTCGCCGGCGAAT
>JAMWCK010000106.1 GCA_023819625.1 Candidatus Omnitrophota bacterium
ACACATTCGGTGATATCTTTTACCGAAGGCCGCGGGCGCACAATCTGGGTCTTGGTGATAATGTTTCCCTTCAAATCTACCAACAACCCCACCATATTCATTAAATTTAAGCCCACGCCAACGACAAAACCTGCCTGCGGATTTAAATCTAATAATAATGGCCTCCTGCCACCCTCGGAAACATCGAGTTCTTTTTCGTAAACGAGGTTATGTTTAATAAACTCATCAATATAATTTGAGACGGTCACCACATTGATACCCATCTCTTTAGAAATGTCCGGCCGACTGATCGGACCACGCCGGCGTAAAATCTTCAAGATCTCAATATTGCGTTTTTCCTTTTCCGTGGAAATCTCTCTCTTAAGGTCTAAAGGTCGCATCTTCACTTTTATCCTTCTTTCTGATTATCCCTTAAATAATTTTTATAGATACTAAAAAATTATAATCTTCCCGCCAGTTATTGAAGTTCGGGGCGGGATTCTACCACCTTTCTGGCAGAATTTAGTGGAATAAAAACAATTTATTAAATATTATTTATACTACAAAAATAATATAAGTCAAGTATTTTTAATTAATTGTGATTATTGTTTTACATCTACCATGATAAGGTCATAGTCAATGATACCACCAGGTGAGAGCACCAGAAGATTTACCTCTTTGGTGCCGTGGTGAAGATAAGTGGTGTTAAATCTTTCCTGCTGGGTATTGGGTTTAGTAGTTCCAAGGTGTCCGGACCAAAGATACCCTAATTCTACCTGAAGACATCCGGTTTCTCCCACATAAGGATGCGAGCTTATCCCTACAATTTCTTCTTTTTTAAGCACCCGATAAGGATGGGCTACTAAATCCAATTTACTCATATTTAGCATTGCGTATTCTTCTTTTAAGGAAACATCCAGAAATATCTTTAGGGCATATTCCATGGGTTTACCTTCCAAGATCTCCTTTAATCTTTCTTTGGCCAGAGTTACTGTCTCAATAAAATCGTCTTTGGCAAGTTCCAATAATTTATGGTAATATTCTTTTGCCTTATCTAAATCTTGTTGCCAGTGTTTTAATAATCCTAATTGATAAATACTGGAGATTACCCAGGGTGTGACTATTTCTCTTTGCGCCAGTTTTTCAAAATAATTGCTGCCGGTATTTATATCGTGTGCCACATAGGTAGAAATAATTGCACTCTTAAAAACTGCTTCATCATGATGTATACTTTCTGGATATCGCTTAAGTAATTCTAAATAGGCATCCCGAGCAGGAATATAGTCCTTGGCCTTTTCTAAGTTAAAGGCGCGCAAATAAAAGAGCTCCTCCGTGAAGGCCTCTTTACCACAAACTGCCTCAATTTCTTTAAAGACCTTCTCGGCGTATTCCGGGTCATTATTGGCATCATCCTGATAGGAAAACTTTTTTGCAATCTCAATCAGGGCGGGAATTAATTTTTCCTTAGACAAAGAGGTCTTAATCCTTTGAATATAGGTATCATAAAGAGTTGAACTCAGCTCTAAATTTCCTTCCTGATAGAATTGAGAGGCGATCCTTTCTAATTCTGTAGCCTCTATTTCTGCGCTCAAGAGTTTATCCACGTATAAGCGGTAAACTTGTTTTGCCGGTGTTATTTCCTTATAGGATTGAAGCACATCTGCTATTTCTTTTATGAGGAGAATATCAACTGATTTGCCTTGGGCGTATGCGCTTATTCCAACCATCAAATTCTCTTGCGCCTCATCGCGAAATGTATCTTCCTGGTCTTTATGAAATTGCCACAACAATAATCGCGCATAAATATTCAAGGGTTCATTAGGAGAGGTAGAAGAAATGACATCCTTGGCATATTTCAGGATCTCCTCGCGATAAAGATTGCCCTGGCTAAAATATTCATTCCAGTTCTGGGTTTCTTCTAAATACCTTAATTGCCGATAACGCGTCTTAGCAATATAGTAGTTAACAAATGGCTCTAAAAGCTTCTTTTTGCGTTTAAGCGAGATTAAGAATTCTACAAAATCAGAATATTTATTATCCTGATAATATAATTGGCTTAATTCCTTAAAAATTAGGGGTAATTCCTGGGCTGTCTGAGCCTCAATGAGCTGTTTGCTTAAAGTAAGGAGTTTATTATCTTCTTTTGCAAAGACACCTGACACATAAAACATGAACGATAAAAAAAGGATTAAAAATCTTCTCATTTCTTACCTTTCCTTTTTGCCGTAACCTGTGGGTTCTTCCAGAACTCCCGGATTACATAATAGGCCTTTTTCGGGATACGTTTATTGATGCCAAATTCCTCCTCAGGCGATATGGCCACAATCCCAAACCACTCCTCATTCATATTTTTATTATCCTTTGCCTTGATATCAAAATAATAAGAACCATTTGACCAACCCGCACCCGTATCGTGAACATGCCAGCTAGCAGGATCAGATTCATTATGTTTCCACCACTCATCTATCCATTCAAAGATTGTCCCCCCTAAACAATTACCCTCGCCCTCTTTGTTTGTGGCTAAATTCTCATAAATCTGTCGCCACTGCGATTCCAAGAAAAAGGCCTGCATATTCTGGTCTTCTAAATTTTTATAGGCATCATAACTATCCGCCCCAAATTCAGATAAAAGAATGGGTTTGTCAAAGGTGGCCCTTAAGGACTTAAAAAGATTCCCAAAGGTCTTGCCTCTATAGATAATGCAGGCAACCAGATCTACATCCGGACAAAATTCTTTAGCATAATCCAGTCCAATTAATTCTCCGTTACCCAAGGCAACTGGATGATTGGGATCAAGAGCATGGATTTCCTGGGTCAGTTCTTGAATAAAAGAATAATAAGCTTCAAAACGCATTGCCTTTTGTTTTTGAGGATCGGATTCTTGATCAATCTCATCGCTTGACCAGGGATTGATATGGCCTAAACAGGAGTAATTGTTTTCATTGCCCAGAATCCAAAGCAAAAGGCCTGGCTCATCCTTATAATCTCTAACCATATTAAGAACTTCATTTTTGATTCTTAAGCGAAAATTCTTATCCCCATAAAGGGGACAGGGATATTCCCAAAAACCAAGCCAGTGACCTAGAATTGTGCGGATACCGTAGAGGTTATATAAATCACTAATTACCCTCTTTACCGCCTCTTTATTTTCTCCTCCCTGATAAATTCTTACTGTATTTATTCCCATCTGCTGCATTAATCTTCCATCAACAATCCAGGGTTTATTCGGATCAGACCACCAGTCATAATCGTGTGTTTGGCCAATGGGAATCGGGCTGTAGCAGACCCCCTTGATGATATAGGGTCTATTTTCCACGATCAATCGGTAATGGTGGTTTTTAAGTTTCTGGATATAGACCTTAGGCCTTGGCCTTGTGGCCATACCTTGAAGGCAAAACATAAAAAATAGACCACAGGCCGCAAGCAATAAATACCTGCGGCCTATAATCATGATACACGACACTTTTTTATTCGTACTTAATCTCATCCAGATAGAAGGTTGCGCCGTCGGGATTAACATCAATATTTGTTGCCCAACAGAAACCACCAATGATGTAGGACATATCTTTGCCTTTTAAGTCAATGGTGTATTGCGTCCATTCCTTGTTTAAGATTACCGGACCTATAGAGGCAGAGTCAGAGTCAGAATACTCTCCCATAATCCCACCGACCTTAAACTCCTCAATACGTTCGCCACCTTTTTCTCCGCGCGCCCAGAAGGTAAGCTTTGTGGCTTTGGATAAATCAAAACCTCCATCCTTTTCTCCCCAGTTGTTTGCCGGGTTCTGCCAGTAGATACCTGCCCAACGCGCACCTTGGCTGGCCTGACCATTATAAATAATTTTGATACAGGTATCGCCTAGATAGGGGTCTTCTTTACAGCCGCCATCGTATTTGATGTCACCCCAATCACCCATCCAACCGGAAGGAATAAAGTGATTGCCAATGGAAGAACGGTCAGCATAAACATAGAAAGGCATCTCCCGGGGTTTCTTTACCTCGGGTTTTAAGGTAGGATCAACCTCAAACTTGATATCATCCAGATAAAAGGTGCAACCCTCGGGATTTAAGTCTACAGTAGTTACCCAACAAAAACCACCACTAATATAACTAAGGTCCTTGTCCACAAGATTAATCGTGTATTGCTTCCAGGTATTACTGAGTTCTATCGGTCCAATTTCTACATCCGTGGTATCGGCATA
>JAMWCK010000107.1 GCA_023819625.1 Candidatus Omnitrophota bacterium
ATTATTTTGCATTTATTTTTCATTTTAGTTTTAAAAATTTGTTTTTAATATACCACTAAAAATAAAGGACGTCAATATTAAAAAGCTAATTTTCCTTTAGGGGTGGGGATACGATCTCTCTTCCCATTCCCGTTACCAATTTTCCTTTGTCATTGACAGAAATAATTATGGCTGTTATAATATATATCCCTAACATAAGAATATCCATGTCCTATCTTTTGTTCCAAAGGAATGTCGAACTCTTTGTGTCTACCCACATTGCTTTATTTTAGGAGGTTTTGTATTAGATGTAAGTATTTTTCTGCTTTTATTCCGCATAATCACATTGTGGCTTTACAGATGGGATTATGGGGTGTGGGATAGAGAGGGTGGGTTTGTTACCTCCGGGGTAATGCATTCCAGTAAGCTAGCGAAGCAGTCTCGTTATTTTTTACTTAAAAGATTATTTGATATCACTGTTTCTCTCCCTTTATTATTTTTGAGCCTGCCTTTATTTTTGTTAATACCATTGATGATAAAGTTGACCTCTAAAGGGCAGGTTATTTTTAAACAGAAGAGGGTAGGGCTAAACGGTAAATTTTTTACTATGTATAAATTCAGGTCAATGATCAGCAACGCCGAACAACTTAAATCGGAATTAGAGTTATTTAATATGCTAGACGGCCCAGCCTTTAAGATGAAAAAAGATCCCCGCGTAACCAAATTTGGAAGGTTTCTCCGCAAGACCTCCTTAGATGAACTCCCTCAACTATGGAATGTTGTGAAGGGTCAGATGAGTATAGTCGGACCACGGCCACTGGTTGCCTCTGAGATAAAAGATATGGCCCCTAAACATTTCTTCCGATTGAAAGTAAAACCCGGACTTACCTGTCTGTGGCAAATTAGTGGTCGCTCCCAGATTATTGATTTTGAGAGATGGCTGAAGTTAGACCTAGACTATGTAAATAACTGTTCGCTGCTATTGGATATAAAGATACTTTTAAAGACAGTGCCCGTTGTGCTCTCCGGTTTTGGGGCAGAATAAATAGTGCGTTACTCCCAGATGAAGTTTACCTCAATGTTAAGTAGACTTATTTTTATCGGTTCCTGCATATTTGCCT
Organism: Candidatus Omnitrophota bacterium; assembly: GCA_023819625.1. Taxonomy (GTDB): domain Bacteria; phylum Omnitrophota; class Gorgyraeia; order Gygaellales; family Profunditerraquicolaceae; genus JAMWCK01. Next base: position 1,101 of record JAMWCK010000107.1, read on the forward strand.
TAACCCTTCCTTTTGATTTCTCCCTTAAGAATATTAATCTGGATATTCCTTTGATAAAGAGTTTATTGGGTTTAGAAATAGTTATTTTGCTTTTTCTCTGGGAATTAGTCATCATATTTGAACGCCGCCTCAAGATAAAAACGAAAGGTTTGTTGCTTCCCCTGTTTATTTTTTTTACCATACATTTATTTTCCGCTATCTTCCCTTCAGACAGAATGGTCTGGTCATTAAAATATACCTTTAGATTTTTTGGTTTAAGCTCAATCTATTTTATATTAATTAACTTTATCACCGATAAAAGGCGCCTGAGCAATATAATAGACTGTTTATTTATCAGTGTGGCTCTGGCGGCAATTTTGGTAATTATCCAATATTTTTTCCCTTATGCATTAATTCCGTGGCAGCGGTTTTTTGATGATGCGCTGGTAAGTGTACATAGAATTAGAGGGCTATTTGGTTGGCCAACAGAGATGAGTGTTTATTTAGGTACTTTTATACCGTTAATTTTGAGCCATTTAATCTATAGGATAAATAGGGATAGGTTATTCTATTTGCCTTTGTTTCTTATAATAATTTTAGCTCTAATTCTTTCAAAGACAAGGGGATGGATATTAGGGGTATTTTGCGGGTTGGTTACGTTATGGCTTTTAGATTTAATCCAAAGTAAGAGCTACAAAATCATCGGCATGACTGCGGTTATATTAGTTATAAGCATCATCATTTTTTGGAACCGAGGGCTTTTTAAGTTCATCGCTAGCGATTTAGAACCATCTGAGAAAGGACGATTAATATTTGCTAAAGATGCATTAAAAGCAATTCAGGCGCATCCTTTTAAGGGCATGGGAGCGGATATGTTTTATTGGAATTCTGCCTATCATTGTCGCACCCACAATATCTTTTTAGAAACCGCAGTCAATCTGGGAATCTTTGGACTTTTGGTTTTATTGTGGTTATTTTACGATATATTTAAACTTATCGGCAGGGGATTAAGTAAACCCACAGCTGATGGTAACCGATACCTACAATGGGGGATATTTGCTTCTCTGGTAAGCTTTTTGGCTTGTAACCAGGTTGATTATTTTTGGCACAAGCATGAGATAATCGGATTATTCTGGTTTATAGTAGGGATAGGCGTTTTAGCAGCGAGTTTGACAAAAAAGGTACAAGTTTATTAATATGCAGATTTGTCCAGTATGCCTAGCCAAAGATAATTTCAGGTTTATAAAGCAATACTGTAAATACAATCTCTACCATTGTCAAGGGTGCGACGTTATATTCTCTGAGCCTATGGAGAATCCGGGCAGGGTCTGGTATGAGGCAAGGGCTTTTCGTCCTCTCAAGAATCCTTTATTTAGGGTAAATTGGTATCATAGAAAATTCTTGCAGGATAAAGGCTTTTATGGCCCGAGACTACTGGATGTGGGATGTGGTATAGGTTTCTTTCTTTCAGAAGCAGCAAAAAAAGGCTATGTTGTTTACGGAGTTGATTTTAATAGGAGATTTACAAAGATTGCCAGGGAGTTTTATGGTATAGAAAATATCTTTGAAAAAGATATAGACGAATTCTTTCAGGATTTCAAAGGCGAGAAATTTGACATTATTACCATCTTTGAGGTCCTGGAGCATTTGAGTAAGCCGCTTGCTTTTATTCAACAAATTAAGTCTGTGCTTAAGCCAAGGGGTTATATAGTTATAAGTATACCAAACAGAAATTTTATTTTCTATGATAATGAAATTAATTATCCACCTCATCATCTGACAGCCTGGAATATAGATTGTATGCAGCGTTTTTTAGAGAGAAATGGTTTTGAAGTTATAGTTTGGGAAACACAAAAATTTGATTACCAAGATTTGGCTAATGCCTTAACCTTAAAGTTTAAGCTGGGTTTAGGTAGGTGCTTGGCTAAAGCCGGATTAGAATTGAATAATGAATCGTCTCTAGAGATTGCGTCTTTGCTTTGGGGTATTAAATACAAGATATTTCTTGGCATCAGTTTTATCTTAACTATCTTCCTTGTGCCTTTTTCGCTAGAAGGCTCAACGTTGTATTTTTTTTGCCAGGTTGAGAGAGTAAAGTAATTAAGTTTGGGTTTAAGGATTGAATGCCTTGAAACTAAAAAATATTTTTTTCTATCATTTTCCTACTTTGTTAAAGATACACTTAAGACGGATGATTCCGGTTATTTTTAATAAACTCAGCATAACGCCTATACTTTCTAGTGTAATGATAACAGGCAGATGTAATTCCTGCTGTGTTACCTGTGGCATTTGGCGTAGCCAGCCAGAAGGAGAATTGACCACAAATGAATGGAAAAATGTATTTCTTCAATTGAGAAATGAAGGCGTTCTCTATTTAAATATTACGGGTGGCGAACCGCTCTTAAGAGACGACTTAGTAGAGTTAGTGGATTATGCGAATTCTTTAGGGTTTTATATAAGTATTGCCACAAATGGCTATCTTTTAACAGAGGGGTTGTCATTGAGACTTATAGATGCTGGAGTAAAATTGTTTACCATCTCACTTGATGCGATAGGGGCGGTATTTGATAGAATGAGAGGTTTTAATGGGGCTTATAAAAAGGTTAATTTCATCTGTCGCAGATTATCTCAGATACGTAAATATAAGAAGATAGAAATTTTGATTTCTGCTACATTGACGAAAGAGACGCTAGAAACTATTTTAGATGTTGTAGAGTTTGCCCAAGGATTAGATATACCGGTATTTTTCGCCCTCGTAGATTTTACTCCATATTTTTTTCTCACTGCTAAGAATAATGCCCTCTGGATTTCTTCGGAGAAAGAAAAATTATTGGATGAGATAATAAATGAGTTAATCAAAATAAAGAGGAAAAAAGACTCACTAATAAGACAAAGTTACACGAGTTTGCATTATATTAAGAATTATTTTCGTGATCCCATACAAAAAGGCATTCCCTGTTCCAAATCCCTTACCCGGATTTGTATAGATTATCAAGGTAGGATTTATGGCGGGTGTTGGTCTTTGGGTTATTGGGGAGAA
>JAMWCK010000108.1 GCA_023819625.1 Candidatus Omnitrophota bacterium
CAGAGTTAAAGGGGGATAGCAAATAATTATCTTCTTCATTTTACAAAATCAGCGTCGCTAGAAATGTAAAGTTTGCAAGAAAGAGAAAGTAATCCTTTTAAAAACCAGAGGCCATAAGTAAGATGGGTTAATATTATACCTAAAAATACTAAACTAAATAACTTTAAGTCTTTATTAATGCTAAAGATAAATACCAGCAAGAGATATAAAATAAGGCCGGAAAAATAGATTGTTCTAAAAGACAGAAAAAATAAAGAAAGTATCCCCCCTCCTACTATCGCCAGCAAAAATAAGGTGGGGATAAAATAGGCAATTCTTAATGAGGTTTGTGGATATATCTTTGCAAAGTAACCGCGGTGAAGAGCATAATTAGCAACCTGTTTTAGATGGGGTAGAAATAATGGCCGGCGATGATGATAAACTACCACCTCTGGGTCATAGATTATTTTTTTGTTTAATTTTTTGGTGATCTTAAGACACAATTTTGTGTCCTCTCCTGGCCAGAAATTCGTAGCAAAGCCCCCTGCTTGTTGCATTATGGATTTACGCACAAGAAAATTACAAGTGGGATAATCATCCACTTGTCTTCTTTTTGCCGGAACATAACGGTAGCGGTATGGACCGCTTACAAGATAAGATGCAAAAATAATGCCGCTTGCTCTTTGTCTTAAATTATCTGAAGAAGGAGTAATTGCTGGACCACCCACCGCGGCTACTTGGGGATCAGAAAAATTTTCTTGCGCCTTCTTAAGCCAGTCCTTCCGGGGATAGGCATCATCGTCAATAAAGGCAAGGATTTCGCCTTTTGCATAACTTAAAGCAATATCCCTTTTACGGCCAGGACTAACTGGACCGGTAGGAATGATGCTTAAAGAAACCCCCTTAATCCCACTTTCCCGATTGGATGCGAAACAGTTTCCGCTTTGGGTTGGAAACTGTTTCTGGTCGGGGAGGATGATTATCTCAAAGTCGGAATAATCAAGCTCCTGACAGGCCTTGACGCATCTTTCTAAATTCTCTTGCCAGGTTTTTACGGCGATGATAATGGATACGGTCATAATATCTTAAAATATACATCCGATACCAAACCGCCAGGGTATCCCAGGCAGTAGTAAATATCGTCCTCATCCCAATTCTGCTTTGCCAGCGTCTTCTCTCTATTCTGACCGGTGCCTCAGCAATTTTATATCCTAAATGATGGGCATTCACCAATACTTCTAAATCAAAGGCAAATTTTTTCACCAGAATTCGCGGAAAAACCTTACGCAAGACCTCGGTTCTAAATAGTTTTATCCCGGTCTGCGTGTCATGACAAGGCAATCCAAAGAGAAACTTCACCAAAAGATAATAACCCAGACTAACGATCTTACGCAAGAAGGGATAATCGACTATAGAATTGGGATGCAATTTTGAACCAATAACAATATCGGCATTATCTAAACGCATAATGTCCATAAGGGTCTGCGCCTGAAGGGGATGGAGTTCCATATCCGCGTCTAACCAAAGCGTATATTCGCCAGATACATAATGTAGCGCCTTTTTAAGGGCCCTACCCTTTCCTAAATTAACAGGATTCTTTTTAACCTGTATTTGCGAGGGATATCTTTCAGCGATTTCTCTTGAGATTTCATATGTCGCATCGCAAGAGCCGTCATCTATAACAATAAGCTCCCAGGCGCAACTGAAGCGGTTAAATGTCTTTACTATCTCTTCTATGCTTGAGGCGATCCGAACCGCCTCGTTATAAGCAGGAATGATTACAGAGATTTTTCCCTTTAATTGCTTCATTTATTTTAGGATTTAAACTTATTTCTATAAGCCAAAAATAGATGCAACAGAAAAATTAAAATCGCATTTATACAAAGTATCAATTGCACCTGAAAAATACTCTTATGCAATAAAAAAATAGCCAGCACTTGTAAAACACTAAATAAGACTAAATATTTAATAAACCTTAAATCTCTTTTAGAAAGGAAATAGTTAATCAAGATAAAAATTAGGGCAAAGAAACTCATAGATACGCTAAATAACCTGCCTAAGAAAATTGATTCAAAATAGACCTTGCCGGTAAGAACCTTCAAGGCCAAAGAAGGAAAAAGATTGTATCCCAAAGCAGTAATAATGCACAAAATACTTCCATACCAAAGCGATCTTCTCAGCGTATAAGCGGTCTCCATATTTCTGGCGTTTAATCCCGCAATTTTAGGAAACATCACCAGACTTATTGCACTCGGAAGGAATAAAAAAATCTTTCCGACCATCTGGGCCAAAGAATATAACCCGGATTTTTCTGGATCAAAAAAATACTTTACCAAAACCATATCCATGTTTACCAAAAGCATAAAACAAAAATAACTTATACCTACAGGAAAAAGATATAAAAAGATTTCTTTTAAATCTATATTATCCCCTGCAGGCTTTAAAGAAAGAAAATCTTTTAGGGGAAGATAATAAATGAGCATTCCGACTATACTCGATACCAAAAATGCGCCCAACGCACCCGCAATCGCAAGTCCCCATTGAATAAATAGATACGCCAGAATTATTTTTAGCGCTCCACTTATTAGCGAAACCCAGACAAGCCAATGAAATAATTCTAAACCCTGTACCCCCCCAGACAATACCGCCGTTACCCAGGATAAACCAAGCAATATACTCAAGATATAGCCCGAAGCAACAGAAGCAATCTTGAGCTTCTCCATCATATAAAAGGAACCGATACAGAAAACAATAAAGGTAAGTATTGCTAACAAAAAAGTCTTTCTTAAAAGGAGGGATAATAAAACTTTGATTTTTTCTCTTTCTCCTCGGGCATTAAATTCTGCGCTATATCTAACTACTGCCGTCTGCAAGGGAATCAAAGGACTAGAGACCAAGACCAATATAGAGAGTATGGTATTGAAACCTGCGAAATCTCCAGGATTAAAGGTGTGAGCAATTAAAAGTTGGTATAAGAGATTAAGAAAGTTTACCGCGGAAGTTCCTAAAAAGACAAAAATTATATTTCGGCTAAAGGTATCTATAATCATTATCTTATTAAATAATTATCTTAAGGAACCTGCGGGGGCCAACTTTAATAACACCAGATTTTTGCGGTATAAAATCCTCTTTCTCGACTTTAAGATTATCAAAAAATACACCACCCTGTTTTATTAATCTACGTGCCTCATTACCGCTTTTTACCAATCCGCTATTTAGTAATATACTAAGGATATTCTGACCCCCGGTTATTTTTTTTTCGGGGATATTGAGAGGAATCTCTTTGTGGCTGAAGATGCGTTCAAATTCCCGGCGGGCATCAATGGCAATCTTTTGCGAATGATATTGTGCGACAATGTCCTGGGCTAACTTTAATTTTGCCTCTTTGGGATGCATCTTTTTTATTTTGCTTAAATCTTCGTCCGTAAGTAATTCATAATATTTTAGCATCAGTGTATCGGAGATAGACATAATCTTTCCAAACATCTCTTGTGGCGGTTCGGTAATGCCAATGTAATTACCGTATGACTTGCTCATCTTCTGGATACCATCTGTCCCTTCTAGAAGAGGCATAGTAATAACGACCTGGGGTTCTTGATTAAAAGCTTTCTGCAGTTCCCGTCCTACAATTAAATTAAATTTCTGGTCTGTTCCCCCTAATTCCACGTCAGCGTTCAACATCACTGAATCATAGGCCTGGAGAATGGGATAGAGAAATTCGGAAAGATAAATTGGCTTCCTTTTTGACATTCTCAAAGTAAAATCATCCCGCTCAAGAAGCCGGTTTGTAGTATAGTGCGTAAGAAGTTTTCCAAACTCAAGTCCAGACATTTTATCAAACCACTGGCTATTAAAAACGATTTTTAATTTCTTAAGGTCGAGGAGTTTGCTAACTTGCTTCTTATAAGTAAGCGCATTCTGGAGTACTTCTTTTTTACTAAGTTGCTTGCGTGTTTCGGACCTTCCGCTGGGATCTCCTATCTGACCAGTAAAATCACCGATTAAAAAATAAACCTCATGGCCTAAGTCCTGAAACTGGCGCATCTTTCTTAAAAGCACACTGTGGCCTAAATGGATATCCGGGGCAGTGG
>JAMWCK010000109.1 GCA_023819625.1 Candidatus Omnitrophota bacterium
CTTCTTTGGACAAAATAAAATTAACTCTTAGAGGAACATTGAATAATGCCAAGAGTGCCTTTTCCAGAATCTCCTTATTTTCTTTTCTCTCCAGTGCCTCTTTATATAACGAATAATTCCGCGGGAAGGAAATAGTTAAAATATTATTCTCTAACTTAATTGCCTCACCTTCTTTAAAATAATTGGCGCTTGACATCTTGACTTGGGATAAGGCATCAACAATTTTCTGCCAGTCTTCTTTTATTTTCTCTAATGAAACAGGGGCAACGGATGAATTAACCTCGCAGTTTAATTCCGACTTAACGTCAAGCGTAACCTTGGTAGTTGGTTTCCACTCTACCTGCGGGCCGGGGTTATTTTTACACCCCGAATCTTTCTTATCGCTACAGAGTTTTACCAAGCATATCTCTAAAGGTATCCGCCGAGAATCCAGACGCTTAGATATCTCCTGTGTTCTAGCTAAGACATTAAAGATATTGAATAACTCTTCAAGGGTAAAATTTTCTGCTTGCCGAAGCAATCTCGCACATACTTCTTCGGGTAAGTTGATAAGTTGTATATCGGCGCGCGAGACTTTAGCAATCAATAGATTGCGAAAATGCTCAATCAGATTATCTAAAAATACATTTATGTCTTTGCCTCCATCAATAATATTATTTAATAAACTAAGTGTCCTGGGGGCATCTTTTTGGATTATTCTTTCGGTTATCTCAAATAACATTTCTTGCTCCACAATACCTAATATAGAAATAACGTCTTTTAAGACAATTTTACCTTTAGAGAAGGAAGCCAATTGGTCAAGAAGCATCTCGGCGTCTCTTAATGAGCCGTCACTTGAATTAGCAATCGCAAAAAGCGCTTGTGACTCTACTTCTATTCCTTCCTGGGCGATTATTTTCTGTAACTGCGCCACAATCTCCCTTACGGGAATGCGCCGGAAATCACAACGTTGGCAACGGGAGAGGATAGTGGGGATTACTTTATGAGGATGCGTGGTGGCAAGGATGAATTTCGCAAAGGGCGGTGGTTCCTCAAGGGTTTTTAATAACGCATTAAACCCTTCGGAGGTTATCTGATGTGCCTCGTCAATAATATAAATTTTGAATTTTCCGCTGACGGGAGCAAATTTGACGTTTTCGCGCAAGGTCCTTATCTCATCAATACCCCGGTTAGAGGCGCCATCTATTTCAATAACATCTAAAGAGCGCCCCTGACTTATTTCAATACAGGATGTGCATTTCTGACAGGGCGTTGTGGTTGGACCATCTTTACAATTAAGCGCCTTGGCGAAAATACGTGCCATTGAGGTCTTGCCTACCCCGCGTGGTCCAGCAAAAAGATAGGCATAAGCAAGCTGGTCTTTCTCTATGGCATTCTTTAATTTATCGACAATATGGTCTTGGCCAACAACTTCACTAAAATTCTGTGGCCGCCATTTTAGAGCAAAAACAATATAGGACATATTAAAAAATAAAAGTTAACGCGCCTTCAATGGTATCAGAATCAAAATCGTGAATGCGGTCAATGTGTCTCCAGTTTATGGTTGTTTCCAGATAATTTCCTAAGGGGATAGCTAAACCTATAGCAACCTCATTACGCGTGCCTTCGCCAAGATCAAAATCATAAGTATACTCTTCAAGGATAAATCCTCTTAATTTTAGATTTTTGCGTTCTAAGATATTATAACTAAACATCAATTTTGTTCCCCATTCAATTGGCTCTCTTTGTTTATGATAGGTATACTGGCAATAGTTTTCTTTTAGCCAGGTAGCCTGAATTGTTTGACCAAAGTAAACCCAGGGTAAAATATCCGTGCCTAATTCTAGGCCTAATTCAACTCTTTCCCAAATATCCCTCTTAAAGTTTCGCCTTGCCTCAAAAAATGGCATGAGTTTAAATAAAGGTTCTTGCTGTTTGTTTAAATAATTAAAAGTTGCGGAAAGGTGTTGGGCATAAAATTGATCATCGCTATCATTCAGATCTACATGGCAAAGTTCCGCCAAGCGCAACTGGGGTTTTTTCTCCCAGGAAGCAGAGGCAATAGAATTTAACAACCCTATCCAGAGAAAACAAATTAAAATTTTCGTTTTCATTGCTGTTTCCTTTTTATCGATACCTGGCGGAGAGGCTGGGATTCGAACCCAGGGGCCCGGTTGCCCAGGCCAATTGCTTAGCAGGCAACTGCTTTCGACCACTCAGCCACCTCTCCATTAAGGTTATTATCGTTAAGTTCGTTTTGTGCGTTGAGTTCGTTTTGTGCGTTGAGTTCGTAATAACCACGACTGCCATATACTATTTATATTATATTTATATTTTATTACGTTTGCGGGAAAAAAACTCTGTAAGTAACGCCCTACATTCTTCTTCTAAAATACCTCGCTTAACTTTTATGCGGTGATTTAATCTTTTATGGCTAATGATATTGAGGACTGAACCACATGCGCCGGCCTTGGGATCGGGTGCGCCAAAGTATAAATTTTTGATCCGTGAAAGCACTAATGCGCCTGCGCACATACTACAGGGTTCAATTGTAACATACACGCATGCATCATTCAACCATTTTCTTTTAAGATAATTTGTCGCAGAAGTAAGCGCAAGCATTTCAGCATGGGCAGTGGGATCCTTAAGCCGCTCTACCTGATTGTATCCGCGACTGATGATTTTTCCATTATAGACTACTACGCAACCCACCGGCACCTCATCTTCTGCAAAGGCCTTCTGCGCCTCTTTTATAGCTTCGGACATATAGATTTCGTCTATCTTACCCACTTTACTCAATGGCCAATTTATGCGCCCAGGTGGAGTCGAACCACCAACGTCGCTCGCTTACGCTCGCTCCCCATAGGGAAACCCATATGGTTTCCCCTCTGGCGGTCGCGTTGCTCCCTGTCAGCCCTTCCTTAGCAATTAAGAGCTAATCTTAAGGGGAAAATGATCTTTTCCCCTTAATAATCCCCTTTTTGTGTTGGTGGTATAATGCGCCCAGGTGGAGTCGAACCACCAACACCCAGCTCCGTAGGCTGGTGCTCTATCCAATTGAGCTATGGGCGCAAATTTTTAATCTCAAGGGACGATTAAAAAAAACTAAAAATCTAACAAAATTAATTCTACCACAGATTAAAATTAAAATAAACCAGAAAAAAATAGAGATGCCCAAATTATCCTAAGGACACCCCTATTTTATAGAAGTTATTTTTATTACCTCTCCATATGCGGTATTTTTTTTGTTACTCTTGCGGCGGCTATGGCTACCATTACTGCCCAGATGAGAAAAATAGACAGGGTCATCGGAACGCCAATCTTTAACATCTCTGGCAGGACCTCAGGAAGACCCGCAGTGAGAAAGGGTGGATAAAGGACAACTTCTCCATGTGCGATATGTTCTACTGCCAACATCGCTACTCCGCCCCAGAGCAGAGAATTTAACCAATTGATGTGGTATCTTTCAGGAACTTTTTTCCTTACCGCGGTAGTTACTATTGCCACAGTTGTAGGGACTAAAAAGCAAGCCATACTTCACCTCCTTGTAAAAGTTGAAATTAGAAGAGAAACTCCCCAAATTACAAACACCGGCACCAACATTACAATTCCTAGCACAACACTATTTTTAATCATCCCATCGGTGGTCGCCTCTAGAAACACCCCGCCTTCATATCCTAATATATGGTCAATTAAAATCATTACTGTCGCTCCCCACAGCATCAAAGCCAGAAAACCTAACTTGTAATCCTTATGCACAACAAGCTTAGCTAAAGTCGCGCCTGCTGCCGCAAAAGAAGTCGTTACTAACCACATCTTTTACCTCCTTGTTAAAATTCGTTCTTTCATAATAAAGAACGCTTAATTTTCTTAAAGTCATTTCTTTACATTTTCAGCCTCGCTTTACATTTTCAGCCTCGCTGATTTTGTAAAGTGTAAAGTAAAGTGTAAAGTGTAAAGTGTAAAGTAAAGTAAAGTAAAGTAAAGTAAAGTTGTAAAGTTGTA
>JAMWCK010000110.1 GCA_023819625.1 Candidatus Omnitrophota bacterium
GGCGGAGCCTGGGATAATGCCAAAAAATACATTGAGGAAGGCCATCACGGAGGAAAGGGTTCTTTGGCCCATAAGGCTGGCGTAGTCGGTGATACAGTGGGAGATCCCTTTAAGGATACATCTGGTCCAAGCTTAAATATTCTCATAAAGCTTATGTCTATGGTGTCTATTGTCTTTGCCTCATTTATCCTTAAAAACTCCTTCTTTAAATAACTTTCGAATTGGGGTATAATAAGTCTTAAGTTATGGATGACCGGGAGTTTGCTTTAAGGTGTACTGAGGCAGACAAACGTAGCTGGGATGAATTTGTCTTAAGATACTCGCGCCTTATCTATACCTATATTTATCGCACCCTTAAGCTTAAAGGTATAAATTATTCTTCCCACGATATAGAAGACCTCTTTCAGGAAATTTTTGTCTTACTTACACAGGATAATTTTCAGAAATTAAAGACCTATAAGGCAAGACACGGATGTAGTTTAGCAAGCTGGCTGCGACAGGTAGTAGTGAATCACACCTTAGATTATATCCGTAAACTCAAGCCCGTGGTTTCGCTTGATAGCGAGGATGAAGAAGGTTTTAGTTTAAGCGAGATCATACCGGCAGATATTCCTTCGGTGCGGGAAGATATAACTAAAAAAGAGAGATTAGAAATTTTAAGCGAATGTATTGATGAATTAGATAAAGAGGCACGGTATTTTTTACGTCTGTATCTTCATCGGGGTCTAACCCTTGAGGAATTAAGAAGGCACCTTAAGATTTCCCGCGGGGCGGTGGATATGCGCCGGCAGCGAATCTTACAGCGGCTTAAGGATTGTTTTCGTAAGAAAGGCTTCGCGTTAGATTCTTAAAGCCAATACGTCTATTTATTAGGAGAGGATAAGTATGCAGGATGAAATGGAGAAGTTAACGCAGGTGGTTTTTAAGTACTGGCAAAAAAGAAGCTACAAACAACAACAATTGCATCCCGATACTGAGGAAATTGCCAGTTTTCTTGAAGGGAAATTATCGGCTCAAGATGCAGGACGTATAAAGGAACATCTTGCAGTTTGTGATTTGTGCCTTGAGACGGTGGTAATCCAAATAAAATTAATGGATACCCCTCCTGAAGATCTACCAAAGGAATTAGTGGCGTGGGCTCAGGCTTTGGTAAAGAATAAAGAAACAAAAGAAACATCTTTTTTAGAGATACTCTTGGCGCTTAAAGAGGAGGCAATTGAGATTATCCGCGCTACGGGAGATGTTCTGGTGGGGCAGGAGTTTGTGCCGGCGGTAGTTTTGCGTAGCCGAAAGATAAAAGAGTTTAAGGACGAGATTACCATCTTAAAAGATTTTGCCAAGGTGCGGGTAGAGGCAAGGATAGAGAATCAACGTGGTAAGGCCTTTAATTTGACTGTAGTGATCAAAGATAAAAAGACCCAAGCGTTGATGAAGGACTTAAGGGTAACCCTCTTAAAAGATGATACAGAACTGGAGTCTTATATTGTCGATTCCGGCAGTGTAACCTTTGAACATGTAGATATTGGTAGATACACAGTGAATATCTCGAGTTTGGAAGAGAACGTCGCCAGTATCTTATTAGATATAAAATTATGACCTCACAAGATAACTGCCTTGTACTTGAGATATTCAGGCAAACCGAGGCATTAAAATTAAGTATCTTCTCTCAGGAATCAACCCTACCCCTTCGGCACTATAGCCAGCAAAAGGTATCCTTTAAAGAGATCAGTACCCTTTCCTTACAGATAACCAACCTCCTTAATAAAATAGACCGAAATTATCATTTAGGAGAAGAATCATTTAAGGTCTTAAAAAAGACTGCACAGGTCCTCTGGGATAATCTACTTACCCCGCAGGTAAAAGAGATATTAAAAAATAGTAGGGATCTACATCTTATATTATCGTTAGATGAAGAACTGATTAGTCTACCCTGGGAGCTTCTTTATGACGGAGAAGATTTTTTATGTCTGAAATTCAATCTGGGTAGGTTGGTTAGGACAAAGACCCCACTTAAACTTCAGCGCTACCGTGAATACCGCCTTCCCTTAAAAATGCTCATTTTGGCCAATCCGACGGGAGATTTGAAATCAGCCTATCTTGAAGGTATCCAGATTAAGCGCCAATTTGACAAAAGAAGAAAAGAAATTAAGATAGACTCAAAGACCACCTTTATTGATACCCTCTATATAAAAAAGAACCTGCGCGATTATGATATTGTACACTTTGCCGGGCATTGTGAATATGACCCAAAAGAGCTAAAAAATAGTGGTTGGGTTTTAAGTGATGGCAGGTTAAACATTGAAAGCATCCTTGCCTTAGGCCAGACGATGCCCTTGCCGAGTTTGGTCTTTTCTAATACCTGCCATTCAGCAAGAATAGATGTTGATTTAATTGCCCCTGATTATCAGACCCAGATATATGGTCTGGCTGAGGCATTTTTGTTTTCTGGGACCAAACATTATCTTGGCACCATCCGTAAGGTAGAAGACAATGCAAGTTTAGTTTTTGCGGGAGAGTTTTATCGCTCTTTACTTAGAGGGCTATCGATTGGAGAGGCAACGCGTTTAGCTCGTCGGCTACTGGTTAAAGAATATGGTCTGACGAATATCTCTTGGACGAGTTATCTACTTTATGGTGACCCCAATTTCGTTTTATTTAAATCCAGGACGCTAATTACAAAGCCAAAGAAAGTCGTCGCGTTAAAGAAACCCTTAATTGCTCTCGCGTTAATTATTGCAATTACCTCTATAGCTATATACCTATATATGTGGCTACCTAGCCTTAATCCGAACACTTACCTTCTCTTTGTCCGCGCAAAAAAATCATTTCTTAAAGGTAACAACCCTTTGGTCATCTCTATCTGTAAACAAATTATTCAAAATGACCCTTTGTTTTTGGCATCCTATCCTTTAATTGCCGACACCTACTTTAGATTGGGCGATAGCGAGACTGCCCTAAGATATTATTTTGATTATGCGCGTTTCTGTGAAAAGAAAAATAATAAAAGCCAGTTGTCTGAAGCCTATCGGGAAATCGGTTGGATTTATCTTTTAAAAGGAGAATACCAGAAAGCGCTTGATTTTATTAACCAGGCCCTTAATTTAAGTCAGGAAATTAAGGATAAACTAAATGAGGCCAGGGCTCTGGCGCGGCTGGCGATTTGGTATCTGGATAGAGATAACAATGATAAGGCCTTAGAGTTATTGATGAAAAGTTCTGAGATTAATCGCTCGCGACAGCATAACCAACGACATTTATACGCTTTGGCCTGCGATTACTTTGATATCGCATTGGTATTTACCAATAAGGATGACTTTTCTACAGCTAAGGAGTTTTATGCCAAGAGTAAAGAACTATTTGAGAAACTAAAACTTAAACACGAATTAAGCGACTGCTATTTTAATCTGGGTGAGATATATATGTTTGAAAAACAATATGCCCATGCGCTAGATTATTACCAGAAGGGATTAGAAATAGATAGAAAACTTGGCAATAAATTCAATCTTGCCAGTGACTATAATATGTTTGGAGAATTATATGTGGCGATGGATAACTTAAAAGAGGCAGAAAACTACTTTCATCAATCTATATCATTGGCAAATCAGATAAATGCCCGGCCGGAATTGGCGCAAGCATATTACAATTTGGGTCTTTTATACAAAAGACAGGGCTACAAAAATAAGGCCCGCGATTATCTACGCCAGGCCCAGGAGATCTACTCCGCACTCGACCCTTCTAAATACGCAAAAATTAAGCAGGAAATTCTGGAATTGGATAAATAGGTGCATCCTTTTATTTTGTTGACCATTTTAGCTTGATTATATTATAGCTAAGTGATAAATTATACTATGGCTACAATGCCAG
>JAMWCK010000111.1 GCA_023819625.1 Candidatus Omnitrophota bacterium
AGTCCTATCTGTTGTATTTTTTTGCCTGCCTGTTTATCTAATCTAGCAGGTACGATATACTCTGTCATTCCCGGTTGATACTTTGCCTCATAATCAAAGAATCTTTTCTTGGGAATAATCTCTATTATTGGAAGAGGGCTATCATCCAGTATCCCCACAGTAAGCTCCCGACCTTTGATATATTCTTCAATGAGTATCCGAGAGTCAAAACTGAATGCCAGGTCTAAAGCTAAAGATAAATCCTCTTTTTTATCAACTATGGATAAGCCGATACTTGAACCTTGTGTGGCAGGTTTTATGACCACCGGTAGCGAAAATCTATCGATTGAAACTGAATCGAACTTAGATTTTTCTAATATCTGGTAGCTTGGAACATTTAATCCATGGGCTTGGAAAATTTTACGGGAGGCAATCTTATCCATTGCCAACTTACTTGCCTGAGGCCCTGAACCGGTATAAGGGATATTCATTTCCTCTAGCATCTTTTGAATTTGACCATCCTCGCCAAAATGACCGTGTAGAGCAATAAAGGCACAATCTATTTCTTTTGCTTTTATAAGACGGATATTTTTTTTAAGATTATCAGTTTTTATATCTATTGTCACGACATCAAGGCCTGCCTGTTTTAGCGCCTCGTATACTGCCTTTCCCGATTTAAGCGAAACCTCGCGCTCTGAAGATGGCCCGCCCATTAATACCCCAATTCTACCAAATTTCGTTCTTTGTGATTTTTTAAGTGTTTTATTTTTTATTTCCATATTTTTATTTCCGGCTCTAAATTTATATGGAATTTTTTCTTTACCTTTTTTTTAACCAAACGGATTAATCTCAAAACGTCTTTTGCCCTGGCCTTGCCCAGATTCAAAATAAAATTCGCATGCCTTTTTGAAATACAGGCGTCGTGAATCCTTTTACCCTTTAACCCACATAGATCGATAAGCCTACCTGCCGATTCTCCCGGAGGATTCTTAAAAATACATCCCGCAGAAGGATACATGAGATCTTGCGTAAGATAGCGCTTTTTTAAATAATACTTTATTTTCTCTTTAACCGAATTTTTGTCTTTACTTAATTTTAAGGTCGCAGAGAGAATTATATATTTTGAAAGGTTAGAACTACGATAGGTAAATTTTATCTCCTTTTTTGCCAAGGTTTTTATTCTACCATTATAATCCATAACGGTAACATTTTCTATCCGATCGGCAATTGTTTTATCGGGAATCCCTGCATTCATCATAATCGCCCCACCCAGTGTTCCCGGAATACCTGCTAAAAATTCCAATCCTGATAAATTGTGGCGTCGGCTAAAAGATAGTATACGGGACAATCGCGCCCCACTACCTACCTGCAGCCTTTGGCCTTTTTTTAAGGAAATTTTTTTAAAATATGCTGAGTTAAGATGAATAACTACTGCTTCTATACCTTTATCCATAACAAGAATATTACTGCCTGAACCTAAAATTAAAATTGGTAACTTACCCCCTTTTGCCCTAGGGGGGTATCTTTTTAGCAACTTAACTGCACGAATTAATTCCTCTGTATTTTTTGGCTCTAGAAAATACTTTGCAGGCCCCCCGATTTTAAAGGTAGTGTATTTATCTAAAGGGACATCAAACCTAATCTTGATTTTTAAGTCTTTCCACCAATTCGTTACTAATCCGACTAACATCTCCAGCCCCTAAAGTAACCACAAGGTCATCGGTTTTAATATTTTCTAAGATGTGTTTTACAATTTCTTCTTTTGGTAAAAACCTTACTATCTTCTGTGGTGTATATGTCCTGATCTTATCATAGATTAGCCTTGCATTAACATCTGGTAAAGGTGTCTCGTTTGCTGCATAGATATCCGTGATGATAATGTAATCGGCTAAATTAAAACAACGACCAAAGTCATCCAGAAGTAATTTTGTGCGTGTAAAACGGTGGGGTTGAAATACAACCATTACTCTTTTTTTAAGGTTTCTTATTGTCTCAAGCGTAGCCTTTATTTCTGTGGGATGATGGGCATAGTCATCAAGGATGAGAACATTTTCATTATTAAACTTTATCTCAAGCCGACGCTGACTCCCAGGATAGGTAGCAAGTGTCATTTTGATAATCTTCAGATCTATTCCTAACTTAAGTCCCAAACCAATAACCGAAAGGGCATTAGAGATATTATGTCTTCCACCCAAAGCAAGATGGAATCTTGCGATAAATTTATCCTTAAAAAAACAATCAAATTCACTATTTAGACCATCCATCCGGATGTTTTCCGCATAAACATCGGCGCTTCTATTTAACCCAAAGAGAAGATATTCATTCTTATATTCGCTTAATATATTTTTTATATTTATATCATCACTGCAACCAAAAACACAACCATCATCTTTGGTTCTTTGTATAAATTCCCGAAAGGTATTAAGTTCGCTTTCGAAATCTTTATAATAATCTAAATGTTCATAATCAATATTAGTAATTATAGAATATTTTGGTTGATAATACAAAAATGAGCCGTCAGATTCATCTGCCTCTGCGACAAAAAAATCGCCTCTACCAAAATAGGCATTGGTATCAAGATTCCTTAAAATCCCTCCTACAGCAATGGTTGGCCTAAGTCCTGCCTGTAATAAAAGCCAAGCAGCCAAAGAGGCAGTGGTGGTTTTCCCATGACTACCCGTAACCGTAATCACGCTCTTTTCTTGCATCAATTCAACCAAGGCTTGAGCCCTTTTTATACAAGGAATATTCTGTCTTTTTGCCTCCTGAAGCTCAGGATTATCCTCTTTGATTGCCGAGGAATAAATGATTTTATTTGCCCTACGAATATTTGCGGGATGATGACCGATGTAGATCTGAGCACCTTGGTTTCTTAGTTCTATAATAAGTTTGGTCTCTTTTATATCTGAGCCGCTTACTTTTATCCCCTGGCTTAAAAGCAATCTAGCAATCGCGCTCATCCCAATCCCGCCGATTCCGATTAGATGATAATGTGGTGTCATTCTTTTAGTAAATATCTCTGCCAGGCCTTATCAAGTCCCTGAATATCCCTAAATGGATAAGCATAACTTATGGCCCTCTCTAAATCCCTTTTATCTCTTAAGGCCTGACAAAATAAGACAAAATTATCCACCCCAAATTCCTTTATTAAATAATTAACAATACTTACGGCTTCGGCATAAAAGAGATTTGCGAATTCCGGATTGAAAATATTTAACAGATTAACTTGATTGAGTTTCTGGAGGCTATAAAATTTATTTTCCTTGTACGCCTTGTGGATTATCTCTTTTGCCAGCTTAACCCGCATCTTTTCCTGATAACTGGCCACCCCTTCATCTAACCATAATGGGACTGCGGGATTGTCAAATCCCACAAATTCCCGAAAGATTATGTGACCCATCTCATGGACAAGGATTGTCTCAAAAAATCCTTTCTGACCAACAAAGGTATAGATTATTTTATCTTTTGGTAAGGTAGCACCTTGCGACCAAGAAGGCTGACCCGTAGCCATTTGATATTCTTTTAGATCATTATAGATATAGATTTTTGCCCGATTATCCCAGAGCCAAAAATTATAGCGACGAAACCCTAATGCCTCGGCAATCCTATAGTAATAATCTTCAGCCCTTTCGATTAAATCCTCAATAAAATCACCTTTAGCATTTTTATAATGGATAATAAAATGCGTACTCTTTGCAATATGCCAGTTATCTTGGGCTAAGACAAAGCAAATACTTAAGACCAGAAACAACGCTATAAAAATAGCCTTTCGCATTTTAGGATAAGCTCAAAACCTCACTTAATAAAAGATTATTTGCATCCGGATATGGAATATTTTCAAAATTTAACTGCATTGCTTTACATCTTTCAG
>JAMWCK010000004.1 GCA_023819625.1 Candidatus Omnitrophota bacterium
CCGCTGGGATCTCCTATCTGACCAGTAAAATCACCGATTAAAAAATAAACCTCATGGCCTAAGTCCTGAAACTGGCGCATCTTTCTTAAAAGCACACTGTGGCCTAAATGGATATCCGGGGCAGTGGGGTCAAAACCAACCTTTACCCTAAGGGGTCTGTTTTCCTCTAATTTCTTACGCAATTCTTCTTCAGAGATTATCTCAACTGCACCGCGCTTGATTACTTCTAATTGTTTATCAACCTCTAATCTGTTGCTCACTGTATTTTACCTCGTTTCCCCTCTTAAGAAGTATGCGAAGCGAAACTTCGCACACTTACTTAACTTAACTCTTTTATTTATAATATATTCGGAGGTCTCACCTCCAAATATTAGATTTTGGCAGAAAGACCAATCTTTGCCTCCTCCACATCTACTTTAATTACCTTGACCTTAATTTTATCGCCGGATTTTAATTTCGTCACTACCTCCTTGTCTATTTCGTTAGAATAAACTAATCCCTCAAGGTCCTCTTCCAATTTCACGAATACACCAAAATCCATAATACTTGTCACTTCTGCCTCAACCACTGTATCCAATGGGTATCTGGCGGCAATCTCTGGCCAGGGATTGGGCTGTAATTGTTTAAGCCCTAAGGCAATGCGCCGGTTTTGTGAATCTACTGACAGGACAACCACCTCTACCTTCTGTCCCTTTTTTAAGACATCCTGTGGGTGCACTACCCTTTTTACCCAAGAGATATCCGAAACATGTATCATCCCCTCTAAATTGTTATCCAATTCTACAAAGGCACCGTAATCCGTAAAACCCTTTATTTTACCGGAAATTTTCGTTCCCACCGGATATTTAGTTTCTGCCTCTAACCAGGGATTTGGTTCAAGTTGTTTAAGGCTTAAGGAAATGCGTCGCGTTTCCTTATCCACGCTTAATACCTGGGCCTCAAGCATATCCCCAATGGCAAACATATCGCTGGGCTTAGTAACACGTTTAGTCCAGGAAATTTCTGAGACATGAATTAGTCCCTCAATGCCCTTCTCCAGCTCTACAAATACACCGTAAGGAACAATATTTACTACTTTACCTTTTATCTTTGCGCCTACTGGATATTTGGTATCGATGTCTGCCCAAGGATCAGGAAATCTCTGTTTAAGACCGAGAGAAACCTTACCCGTTTCTTTATCTACATTAATAATTATTACTTCAATCTTATCTCCAATAGCAACTATTTCTGAAGGATGACTAATCTTTGACCAGGACATATCCGTAATGTGCAGAAGTCCATCTACTCCTCCTAAATCCACAAAGGCGCCAAAGTCTGTAATTGCCTTGACAGTTCCTGAATAGACCTCTCCTGGTTTTAACTCCTGAAGTAACTTTTCCTTCACCTCTTCTTTTTCCTTCTGGATTGCTTCTCGGCGTGAGACAATTATAGAACGTCTAAGATTATTAATCTTGATAATCTTAAACTTAAAAACCTTAGCAATTATTTCTTTATCGGTAAGATTCTTAAAAGTTGAAAGTGAGGCGGGGAGAAATCCTTCGACGCCCATAACATCTACAATATAACCCCCTTTTACTTTTCTGGTAACCCTTCCTTCAACTAAATCTCCTTTTTGGTGATTCTCAACAATCTTATCCCAGCCCTGTAAATGCACTGCCTTCTCGCGCGAGAGGACAATCATCCCCATATCATCATCAATGGATTCTACAAAAAAGTCTAATTCCTTGCCAACCTCTAACTCTCCCGGCAAAAACTCTGTGGTGCTAATAATGCCTTCGGACTTAAAACCAACATCTACCAATGCCTCTTTTCCCTTCAGGGAAATAATCTTTCCCTTGACCACATCCCCTTCGTTAATAATTTTAATACTCTGATTGTAAAGTTCTGCCAGTTCTGAATTTTTTTCTACCATTTTTAATTTTCCTCCTTAATTGAAAATTGCAAATTACAGGCCCACATTCCAGCGCATCTACCAATTCCAATTACCAAATGTCCGAAACATGCCTCGTTTCGGACATTAAAATTTTGCTCATCGGAATTCGTTTGGGATTTGTAATTTGCTTACAATATTTTTTATGAGTCGAATGTCTAACATGAAAGTTGCCCGATGTCTTGCATTATCCTTTGCGCAATATCCTTATAAGGCAACCCCCTTTCAAAAAGAATTTGCTTACCAAAATACACATAAATCTGATGAAAACGAATAAACTTAGCCCCTTTAGGTAAGGCTATGTCTGTGCCTTTAATAAAAGCAGGTACAACCGGAAGTGCAAGTTTTGCCACCAGGAAACCTATGCCTGCCTGCGGTTCAGTAGAGGTCCCGTCAATTCTACGGCTACCCTCAGGGAAAATGGTCAAAACCTCACTTTGCCTTAGCCGCCGTATTGCTTCTTTTAAGGCTGATAAATCCGCAGAATTCCTTTTTACCGGAAAGGCGCCTAACCTAGAAATAAACCAAGAAAACCACGGATTCTGAAATAACTCCTCCTTAGCCATAAAATTTAATCTCCGCGGACAGGCAACCCCCAATGTTACCGGATCCAAATAACTAATATGATTAGAGGCCAAAATAAAACCCCCTCTCTTTGGGATATTCTCTTTCCCAAAAACTTTTATGTGAAACAAAAACTTAAAAAGTAAAATGGCAATTGGCTTAAGGAATAAATAAAGCATTTTATCTTTAGCCAATTTAAGAACTAGCTATCTTATATAAACTGACGGCTAACGCCTCTTTTTAACTCTAAAATCCACAGTAGATACGTAACTTGTAAGCTTAACCCTTTTCTGTACTAAACCTAATTA
Source organism: Candidatus Omnitrophota bacterium (assembly GCA_023819625.1). Lineage (GTDB taxonomy): Bacteria > Omnitrophota > Gorgyraeia > Gygaellales > Profunditerraquicolaceae > JAMWCK01. The sequence continues at coordinate 2,803 of JAMWCK010000004.1, forward strand.
GTTATCAATAGCTCAGTTCCTGAATCGCTTCGGCCTATTTTAATAAATCCTCTCCTAATTTAAGAAGTTTTTTTGCCTGAGTTAAGCTCTTTGCCTCGGCATATAAACGGATTATCGGCTCAGTCCCAGAGGTACGAAACATTAACCAGGATTCATCCTCACAAATTAATTTTATTCCATCATAATCTTTTATCAGGACAACTTTTTTGCCCAATAATTCTTTAGGTAAATCCTCTTTTCTTAAATTAACGCGTGCGTTAAGATGGAGGTCGCGCCGTAGATAATAGTATTTGCCGAATTGTCGTTCCATAGCGTTTAAAATCTCTAAGATATTTTTATTACGATAAACCATCATTTCAATTAAAAGTAACCCGGCAACAGTCCCATCGCGCTCAGGGATATAGCCCTTAATCCCCATTCCTCCGGCCTCCTCTCCCCCTACCAGAATATCCTCTTTTTCCATCAGGTCAGAGATATATTTAAATCCCACGGGTGTCTCATAAAGTTTTACTCTCAAAAATCTGGCAATATGGTCAATCAACGTGGTCCCGGCAATAGTTTTAACAATCCCTCCGTTTAACTTCCTACCCTCCTTTAGATGTAAGGCAAGCAATCCTAAAATCTTCTGGGGGTGAATAAAAATTCCACCTGGCGCTACACAGGCAATGCGATCTGCATCACCATCGAGGGCAATCCCTAAGTCAAATTTCTCTTTCTTAACCCTTGCCTTTAACTGCGCTAGATTCTCCTCTACAGGTTCAGGTCGACTGCCACCAAATGAAGGATTAATCGTGTTGCGTATAAATTCTAATTTAATTTTAGTCCCTTTTAAGATTTCTGCAATGATATTGTCTCCTGAACCATACATTGCATCCACTAAGACTTTAAATTTTTTATTCTTTATTTTCTTTAAATCAATAAATCGACGGATAAATTTTATATAGTCTCTGAGCAGATTTTCTTTGGTTATTTTTACCTCTCCTGTAGACGTCTCTCTTACCGCGGTTTTTCCCAAATACCCTTCTATCTTTTTAGTTAATTCTAATCCTGCTGCACCACCAGAAGGAAGCTTAATCTTAAAGCCATTATATTCTGGAGGATTATGGGAGGCGGTAATCATAATTCCTAAATCTAAAGAGCGGTTTCTTACGGTAAAACTTAAAGTTGGTGTAGGGATAACGCGGTCAGAAAGCAAGACCTTGATACCGTTGTTCTCAAGGATCTCCGCTGCACTCTGCGCAAAACGCTCCGAGAGAAAGCGTGTATCATACCCTACCGCCACACTTTTATTCGGACCTAAATAATCTGCCACTGCCTGGGTTAAGATTTTTAGATTTCTAAATGTGTAATCTTCTCCAATAATTCCCCGCCATCCATCCGTACCAAATTTTATTTCTGAGATTGGGTTTTCCATTTTTTACCTACCCATATTCTTTAGTTTCTCTATAGCAAGTCGGGTATCTTTGGCAGAAAAAATATAAGAACCCGAAGCTAAAATATTTGCACCCGCCTGGATTAACCGTGGGGCAACTTTATCATTTATACCGCCATCCACAGAAATATCACCTTCAAATATAGAACGGAGTTTCTTTATTTTGGGAATCACCGCGGGTATAAATTCCTGGCCGCTAAATCCGGGGTTTACGGACATCACCAGGACAAAATCAACGTATTTAAGGACAGGTTTAATTCTTTCTAATGGGGTGGCAGGATTTAAAGAAACTCCCCACCTAATTCCCTTGGGTTTTAATCTCGATACCTGACGCCTGATGCCTAATACAGAAATAGTTTCAATATGTACGGTGAGCATATTGCTTCCCGCCTTAATAAAATCATCAATAAATCTCTCGGGTTTTTTAATCATTAGATGCACATCTAAAGGTAAAGATGTAATTTTAGAAATACATCTTACTACATCCGGACCAATAGTTATATTTGGAACAAAGTGACCGTCCATAATATCAATATGAAGTATATCTATACCTGCCTGTTCTACTTTTTTAATCTCTCTTTCTAAACAACTAAAATCACTAGCGATTATAGAAGCTGCAACTTTAATCTTCATCTATATAATTTCTTTTTTATAATATATCTATATACTGATTCGGGAACAAGATACCGAAAGGACTTATTTTCTCTTATGTTTTTACGGATTTCAAAGCCCGAAATATCCACTGCCCGGATAGCAATGGTAGAAATATATGTTGGGATTTTCTCTAAAGGGTATCCTGGCCGTGTGGCTACAATAAACTTAACAAGTTTGGTAATCTCTTCTAAATCCTTCCATTCACCCAGATAATTCACGAGGTCTGAGCCAATAATAAAATAAAGTTCGTCTTTTGGATATATCTTTTTGAGTTCTTTAATGGTATCAATAGTATAGGACCTGCCATCTCTTTTTATCTCAATATCAGAAACTAAAAATTTACGATTTTTGCGTATGGCCAATTTAACCATGGCATAACGGTCTTGGGCTAAAGCGATATCAGCGTCATCTTTATGTGGTGGAAGATAGGTAGGCACAAATATTATCTTATCCAGTGCGAGCTTCTCCCACACCTCTTCTGCCAAAATCAGGTGACCGATGTGTATGGGGTTAAATGTCCCACCTAAAATTCCAATCTTCATAACCCAAAAACTGTTTCCCCTCCAAAGCGGAAACTGTTTCCCTTTTTATCAGGAAATAGGGTCTTTAAAAACCCATTGTCCCGAATAAATCCGAAACAGTTTCTCGAATAAATCCGAAACAGTTTCTCGAATGAATGGGGAATTTATATGCGGATTTGTCCGTTTCCAAAGACCATATACTTATAAGTTGTCAATTCCTCAAGGGCCATGGGTCCGCGTGCATGCAGTTTATCGGTAGAGATGCCAATCTCCGCACCCATGCCAAACTGATTTCCATCGGTAAAACGGGTAGAGGCGTTTACATAAACACAGGCAGAATCCACTTTGTTTAAAAACTCCAAGGCATTTTTACGATTGTCAGTAATGATGCTATCTGAATGATGTGTGCCGTAGTGATTGATATGTTGTATTGCCTCTTCTAGATTTTCTACTACCTTTACCGAAAGGATTAAATCCAGGTATTCTGTGTGATAATCTTTATCCGTGGCAGGCTTAATACCCTTGACTATCCTTTGCGCAACTTTGCAACCCCGAATTTCAACTCCCGCGTCCTTAAATTCTTTAAGCATCCCCGGCAGAAACCTCGCTGCTACATCTTGATGTACTAACATACATTCCATCGCATTACATACACCCGGACGCTGAACCTTGGCATTAAAACAAATCTTTTGCGCCATATTTAAATCCGCATCCGCATCTACATAGACATGACAAATGCCTTTGTAATGCTTAATTACCGGAATTCGCGAAAGACGCATTACCTTTTTAATCAGACCTTCTCCACCACGGGGAATGACCAGATCAATATAGGCATTTAATTTTAATAATACATCTATCGCCTTTCTATCTTTGGTAGTAATAAGATTTATTGCGTAGGCATTAATGGCATATTTCTTAAGGACACCTTTGAGTATTTCATAAATAATTAAATTAGAATTTAAGGCCTCGCTCCCACCCCTTAAAATCACCGCATTACCAGACTTAAAACAAAGGCCAATACAATCACTGGTAACATTTGGTCGCGACTCATAAATAATCGCCACTACGCCAATAGGAACACGAACCTTCTTAATCCATAGACCATTTGGTCTTTGCCAGGCCCTAATTATCTTACCCACCGGGTCATCCAAACGCGCAATCTCAAGAAAGGATTGGGACATCTGGTCTATTCTTTTATCATTAAGGGTGAGGCGGTCAATAAAGGCAGAAGAAAATTTCTCTCTAACGGCGTTTTTTATATCCTTTTTATTGGCCTGAATAATTATCCTTTTTTTATCTTCTAGGGCAGAGGCCATACTTTTGAGAATATTGTTTTTTGTGGCCGTATGTAGCCCGAGTATTTCTCTTGAGGCAATCTGCGCATTCTTAGCGATATTTATAAGCTCTGTTCTTAAGTCCATTTTAAGTATCTTTTTTTAGGATGACGATATTATCGCGGTGAATTACTTCTTTAGCAAAACGAGTCCCTTTAACCTTATCTAAGATTCTATTAGATACGCCAACTTTACCCCGCCCAATCTCTTGCCTCTCCAAATCCAGAACACTGACTATATCCCCCACCTCAAAAGCACCCTCTAATCCCACCACGCCCACCGCAAGCAAACTCTTCTTGTTTACGAGCGCCTTTTTCGCTCCATCATCTACAATAATTTTTCCTTTAGGCCTTGTACCAAAGGCAATCCAGCGTTCTCGCGCGGAAAGGGTTCCTTTAGAAATAAACCACGTGCCTAAAGTATAAGGCTCTCTTACTATATAAGAAATAATATTTTTAACCCTGCCATTAGCAATAACACAAGGAATTCCCGAATCCATGGCAATCTTGGCTGCCTCAATTTTAGTCAACATCCCACCTACAGAGGTGATTTTAGAGCTGGGGTGGGCTAATTCCTTAATTTGTGCATTAATCTCTTCCACCACTCTTATCAATCTTTTGTTTTTATCTAGCAATCCATCCACATCCGAAAGGATAAGCAAAAGGTCAGCAGAGATTAAGCTGGCAACCAATGCACAAAGGCGGTCATTATCGCCAAATCTAATCTCATCGGTAGAAACGGTATCGTTTTCATTAATAATAGGGATGGTTCCTAAATTAAGAAGTTTAAACAGGGTATTTTTGGCATTGAGATACCGCCGGCGGTCGGTGAAGTCATCCCAGGTAAGAAGAATCTGTGCACAAGGCCGCTCGTTTTTCTTAAATAACCTGCGATACACATTCATCAATTCATTCTGGCCCACTGCAGCCACTGCCTGTAAATAAGGTAAATCCCTTGGTCGCTCTTTCAAACCCAAAATGGACATTCCCAAGGCAATTGCCCCGGAAGAAACTAATAACACCTCTTTTTTCTCTTCTATCAAGCAAGAAACTTCCTGAGTAATTTCCGAAAGAAAATCTAAAGTTAGCTTTTTACCCTCAGAATAAAGTAGACTCGCACCGATTTTTACTACCAGTCTGTTATAATTTCCGGCTAATTGCCTCAATTAACCCCTCCAGCCCCTCTTTTTTCAATGCCGAGATGGGATAAATCTTTCTTTTTACTGTCTTTTTAAATCTTTCCAGGTTCTCTTTCGCTAGTTCTAAATCCATTTTATTTGCCACGAGAATCTGCGGTTTACGCCAAAGTTGGTAACTATATTTTTTTAATTCCTCATTTATGGTTCTATAATCTTCTATTGGATCACGGCCTTCGCTACCTGACATATCAATAAGATGAACCAAGACCTTGGTGCGTTCGATGTGGCGTAAGAATGTATCACCTAGACCTTTACCCTCTGAGGAACCCTTAATTAAACCAGGGATATCCGCTACCACAAAGGAATGGTTTATGGAATTAACTACGCCTAAGACTGCAGACTTGGTGGTAAAGGGATACGCGGCTATTTTAGGATGAGCATTAGAAATACAAGAAAGTAATGTGGATTTTCCCGCATTGGGAAAACCGACTATCCCTACATCTGCAATCAGCTTTAAATCTAAACGTATCTCCTTTTCTTCGCCCGATTCACCCGCAGTCTCCTGCCTTTGATGACGATTCCCCCTGCCTCCTTTTCCGCCCCGACAGACTACGACCGATTCACCATCATTATTTAACTGCCGTAAGATGCAATTTGTTTTCGCATCCCTGATAATTGTCCCACAGGGAACACGAATAATTAAATCCGGCGCATCTTTTCCTTTCTTCTTCTTTCCCGAACCAGGCGCACCATCTAAACCCCGAAAATGTCGGCGATACCGAAAATCTAAGAGGGTCTGAAGATTGCGGTCTGCCTGAAAAATAACGTCTGCACCATTACCTCCGTCGCCTCCATCGGGAATTCCTTGCCGGGTATATTTGTCGCGATAAAAACTTCTACACCCCTTACCTCCAGAACCTGCCTTAACATATATTTTTACCTGGTCGACAAGCACAGGGTATCATCCTACCTTTATCTGTTTTATTTTAATGCGGGTTAATTGCTGACGGTGTCCCTTTTTCCAATGTGAAGATTTACGGCGCCGATATTTGAAAGAAATTATCTTAGGTCCCTTAAAATGCTCAAGAACCTCTGCCTCAACCCGGATGTCTTTTAAGTAAGGTCTGCCCACATGAATGTCTTTGTCTTTAGTAAACAATAAAACCTTATCTAAGGTAATCGTTTCTCCCTCGGCAGCGGTTTGTTTCTCTACTTCAATAATGTCATCTTTTTTTACATTATATTGTTTTGCTCCAACTTCAATTATTGCATACATTTTTGCCTCTCCTTTAGTTTAGACTAAGAATTATACACTATAAAATAATTAAGGTCAAGGATAAATTAAAAAGATAGGTGAGTTTCTGTTAAGAGACCTTGAAGTCTTCTATATGTAGGCTGGGGTTAGAAACAAGATTGATTTTAGCCTTAAAGCGATTCTCCAGTAACCGCAAACTCTCTTTGTCTTTTAATACCTCATCAATCACAACTGGATTCAGGCTAACAGTGACTTCTTTTTGGGGTTGAGTTTTTAATAACCTGCGCAGTTCCCGAAAGACATAAATCGCCATCGTAAGAGCCGATTTTACTTTACCCCTTCCTGAGCAATAAGGGCAGGGTTGGTAAGAAAGCACATCGGCAGTGCGATGAATCCTCTCTCGTGTCATCTCCACCAATCCAAACCTGGATATCCCTAAGATATCGTATTTTGCCCTGTCATTCCTTAATGACCTCTTTAAGATATTAAGCACTTCTCGACGGTGAGCTTCTTTTTCCATATCAATAAAATCAATAACAATTATTCCTCCTAAGTCACGTAAGATTAATTGCCGGGCGATTTCTTCGGCTGCCTCACAATTAACCCTAAAAGCCATCTCCTCCTGGTCTAATTTCTTCTTAAAACCTCCGCTGTTTACATCAATAACCACCAGCCCTTCTGTAGGCTCAATAACAATATAGGCCTTGGACTTTAAATAAATCTTGGTCTCAAATATACGATTAATCTGTCTTTCCACATTCTTTTCCATAAATAAATCGCTACCTTCGTATAGATAGACGCGGTCTATCAGATAACCCATAAATGTCTTCATAAAACGGATGATGCGGTAATATTCCTCCTTAGAATCTACATATAGTCTTATCACATCATCGGTAAAGGAATCTCTGATTACGCGAAAAACAAGATCGTATTCTTCGTAAATAAGATAAGGTGCCTTCTTATGGACAATTAATTTTTTAAGCCGCCTCCAGAGTTTCAAAAGAAAGTTTACATCCCGCATTAATTCCTGCTTTGACTTACCACTGGCAGCCGTGCGCACAATAAAACCTACATCCTTAGGGAGTTTAAGTTCGGTCAAAATCTCTCTTAAGCGGATTCTTTCTGTTTCTTCTTCAATTCGACGCGATACACCAATACGGTTATCCTCTGGCAAAAGCACCAAATACCTTCCTGCAAGCCCAATATGCGTGGAAAGGCGCGGTCCTTTTCTGCCAAATGATTCTTTAACTACCTGCACAAGTATCTCTTGACCTTTTTTTATCTGAGTGGGATTTAAGTTTTTAGGCATATCTGCGGCCTCAAAGGCAAATTCTAACTCGGACAGATAAAGAAATCCCCTTTGGCCCTTTTGCGGTAAGCCAATATCCACAAAGGCAGCACCCAGAGATGGCAATATTGCATCAATCTTTCCTTTATAGATATTGCCGACAATTGTCTTATCTTGCGGCCGCTCAATATAGAACTCTTCCAAACGACCTTGATTGGTAATAGCCACACGCTTCTCCTGCGGCTCGATATTAATCAAAATTTCCTTTGACATCCTTAATTTCAATTCCCGTGGGTAACTCTTCCTGTAATCTTTGCCGGAATTCTTCGGGATCTATGAATTCCCTCAACCATACGCTTGCCTCTTCGTTATCACTCTCTATACCCAACCTTAATGCCCGTTTTATGCTCAATTTAGGATGTGGGCTAAAGCCTTCGGTCATCTTAAGCGGCAGACCGGCCCGACGCATTGCGCGCATAAATAATCGCATCAGATCTAAATGAGAAATAAACCTCATTATCCCTTTTTTAGTAAATATAAAATTGACTTTGTACATTCAATGTGGATAGGGAATGAGATGGTAATGAGATGGTAAATAATGCGAAATGTACGAAACGGAACTTCGCACAATAGTAATATCTATCTTTTCTTCTTTTTTGTGCCTCTTTCTAATCTCTCTTCTAATTTAGCAATCTCCTCAGCTGTAAACTCGCCTTCTTTTATAATGTGGGCGGTAATAAAGATAAGTAAATCTATCTTGGATGTATCTACTGTATCGCGCCTAAAGAATATTCCTAAAATAGGAATCTTACTGAAGAAGGGAATACCAATCTGACTTTTACTTTTTACATCCTTTAAGAGACCACCAATTACCACCGTTTCGCCATCCTTCATCAATACACGGGTCTCTGCCTCACGGGTATCAATGATAGGAAAATAGGCGGTTTCTTGGCTTCCCACTCCAGAAGTTGTAGAGGTTACTGCAGGATGAACAATCATATTTATGCTATCTTCACCACTGATTTGCGGAACCACATTTAGTTGGATTCCAATGTCTTGATAATAATCCAAACTTTTTGACACTGTGTAAGCACTCTGTGTACTCTCTTCGCTCTTTAAGATGGGATACTTAGTTCCTACAAGTATAGTCGCCTCCTGATTATCTAAGGCCATAATCCGCGGCGCAGAGAGGGTATTAGTATCTACATCCTCCTCAAGGGCATAAAGTATGGCTTCAAACTGAGTACCCGTTAATTTTCTGTAGATAAGCTCTAAACCTCCCGCAGTGGGGGTAAGTCCTGTGGCTTCTGGACCAAAAACAGAAGGAGTGATACCTGAAGTACCAATGGCGTGGGTGCCTAATGTTTCTATGGCGGTGCCGTCCTTTTTATCTATAGGCACATGGCCAATAGTGCTTACGCCGCTGGAACCTGTCCCCCAGTCAAAACCAATATCCTTTAGTTTGTCTCGATTCACCTCTACAAGTTTTGTTTCAATGAGTATCTGTTTAGGTTTTATATCAATCTTTGCAATCACCTCTCTTATCTTATCTAAAACCGGAGGGATATCACTTATGATTATTGTTTTGGAACGAACCATCTTCTCTTCGGCAATCCTTTTGCGCTTAGTCAATTCTGTGGTTCCAAACTCCCAACCGCTCTGACCGGTCATCTCTAATACTGTAATTTTCCCGCGCGGAGAAAGTTGTGGTTCAAGTGCCTTCTTTGCATCAATTGCATCAATATATTTTAACCGAAATACCTCGGTAATTGTCGGTTGGACCTGGGCAAGTTCAACTTCTTGTTTCTTTAGGGCAGTAAATTTATCAATTGGCGCTACTGTAATAATATTGCCTATCTTCTCATAGGCAAAACCATAGGTCTTTAATATCACATCCAATGCCTTCTCCCACGGCACATTAACCAGCCGGATACTCACATTTCCCATTACTTCTGGGGTCGCGACAATATTCATCCCTGATTTATAGGAGAGTATCTTTAGGACATTGCGGATATCCGCTTCCTTAAAATCCAAAGTTACATTCTCTGACTTTAGCAAAGTCTCTACCACCGCGGTTTGTTCTTCTGCCTTTGCCTGTATCTTTGGCTGAACCATTTCTTGTTTGACCTCAGCCGGTGCGGTTTCTTTAGATCCTTCTTGGGCAAACAAACCCATAACCCATAACCCATAACCCATAACTAATAGTGTAATAATCTTTATTTTTATTATTTTCACGGTCCCTCCTTCTTTAATTCTACTTCCGTTAGTTCGGCTTCTTTAATAAAAATTACTTTATTATTTTCTATCTTTAAAACCTGATAATCATCCACTTTATCTCCAACCTTAACCACTTCACCATTAACTAGAGCATAAGAAACGCCGTGTTCATCATAGATAACCCCTTCTAATAATAAACCCTTAGCCCCTTCTTCCTGCTCTAATTTTAAGAGTCTTCCGTCGGGAGTAACTAATGGTATAAAAGGGTCGCGCTTACCCTTCGGGTCGTATATAAATTCTCCTTGGGCAAAATAATAAAGACCAAAAATAAAAACACAGGCCAGCAACATAAAAATTCTCATCAATCTAATATCAAATATCAAAGATTTAAGATTATTTTTTAACATATGTCTTTAACAAGAGTTTTACATTTTGCAAAAGATAATTACTTTGTTCACGCACAATCTCTAAACCTTCTACCGCCATAAACACTTCGGCATTCTCGATGGCATTAATAAATCTGCCTAAACGATGATAATTAGAGGATAAATCTAATTTTAACTTTACCTCTTTTGTCCTCGGGTCTCGGGAATGTGCCATACTTATAATTATTACATTATTCTTGTTGGCCATATCCGCAATGTTTTCTAATAACGCGGGAATCTTCTCTTCCGAGATTATTCTTTTGGCTTTTAATGCGGTCTTCTGTAAATTTTGTTGTCTTGCCTTCATCGCCTCTAAATCTTTATTTAAGGTATTAATATCTTTTTTTAATTTTGTTATTTTTATCGTTGCTCCTTTTATCTTACGGAATTGTAACTTCAAGAGAAAGTTAAAATCTAGATAAAATAGCAAAACAATCCCCAAAATAACTAAAACTATTTTTTTCTTATCCAATTCTAATCTATCTAATAAATTCATGGTCTTTATTTTAATTTGGCCTGCAAAACAAAATCTACAATATCGTACCCTCCCAATGTCTTTCGCTGTAAAGGACCTAACTCTAAACTTACAAAGTGTTTAAAAAATGCCAGATCGGTTTTTAGATTATTCATAAATTTATTAATCAAGGTTAATTCTTCCTTTTGTAAAGATATGACAGAGCCTTTAAGGATAAAATTCTTTTCTTTTAAGGATAACTCATTTAGCCATACGCCATGGGGTAAGAGAAGGCTTAATTTATTTAATTTTTCTGCCCAGTTTATCCGTAAACTGTCTAATTGTTGCAGGCTTATGGTTTCAGTAGACAATACCTCGTATTCTTTTTTGAAATCCTCTACCATCTTCCTTTGCGCCGCAAGGGTCTGCCACTTAGAGTTTAAGGCGTTTAACTGGGTATTTTTAAAGATAAAGACCGCAATCAAATAAATATGGATAAATACCATTATCCCAAATATAAAGGCGACCACATATAAAATATGCTTTGAGTTGGGCTTAAAAACTATCTTTTGGGGCTTAGGTATAAATTCTTCAGGAAGAAGGTTTATCTTGATCATCTCTACTATCTTAAAGCCAAACCCACTGCTACCGCTAACTGACCCGCCAGCACTTGGACTCTCTGAACATCCAGGTCTTTGGCAATCTCAATTTTATTAAATGGATTCCATAATTCTACCTCTATACCTAAAAGATTAGCCAATATGTCTTTTAATCCCAAGAATCTACTACCTCCTCCACTTAAAAAAATCTCAACCACACTGGAGGCGCTCTGGCTTTCATAATAATCAAAAGAGGTCCTTACCTCATGAGCCAAATTACTCAATACCCGCTCAAGTGCCTGTGATAAATTTTGCATTGATTCTTTGTCAGGATTAATCTTTAGCGCTTCTGCGGATTTAAAATCTATTTGCATAATCTCTGTAAGCTTCTGGGTAAAATTTCCTCCAGCAAGAGGTATATCGCGACTTAAACGCAAGGTACCATTTTCTAATATATTCAAATTACTTATTGCCGCACCAATATTAAGCAAGGCAATGGTTTTGTTTCTTAATCTCTCATCTTCAGAATAATTAAAATTAAAGGCATTCACCAAAGAGACAGAATCAACTTCTACCCTATTTGCCTTAAGCCCCGTGGATTCAATTAACTTTAAACGTTCGTTTAAGAAATCTTTTTTTACCGCAACTAAAAGAACAAGCATCTGATTGCCCGGCAAGTTATCTTTTAAGATAAAACTATCCAGATTTACCTCATCTACAGAAAAGGGAATGTATTTCTGGACCTCAAATTTTAAGGCCTGTTTTAATTCTTCGTTTGTCATCCGAGGAAAATTCACGTATCTAATTGCCGTGGAAGGACCAGAAACAGATAGGTTGACCTCTGTCAAGGCATAAGATTGAACGACTTTTTGTAAGCTTGCCGCTAAATCCGGGCCCGCCGGCTCTAAGGCAAAATCACAGAGTTCAGTCTTTTCTTTTAAAAACTTTAATTTTATAAGTTTTAGTGCATAACTTCCGATATCTAAACCAACGGAAAATTTTTCTTTAACGAATCTATTTTTTAACTTAAACATGGCATAATCTTAAAAGTATAATTTAAGATTATTGTATAGATTCACACCAAGATACAATCTCTGGAGATATAAACTTTAAGGGATCCAGGACATTAGCGATGGCATCACTATCATAATTTATGGTCACCTTTCCTGTAAGTGTTGTATCCTCAACCAATTCTGTATCGCTTTCTACAAGAATAGACCCATTAATTATCGGATTTCCTGACATTCTTAACTTTCCAATAACATAAATTATACCGTTAAATGTACCACCGGTTATTTGCATATCTCCATTTACAACTAAAATTCCACTGCCTGCCCAAGTGTTAGATGCTATCCTCAACTCTCCCCCCGGCGAAATATCAACCCAGGTTATTCCCTCAACAGGGGTTACATTGTTAGGGGGGTCAGAATATAAATGTGTAGCAGAAGATTTTAGATCCTCTTTGCTATAATTAAAGAGACTAGGGAAATTAAAAGAGGCATTTTCTTCGTATGGACCGTTTATTCTCACATTTCCCTTAACTACTAAATCCACGGTTGTCCTAATGGCATGCTGGAAGTTATCGGGGTTAACGGGGTTCGTTTTAAGAATTGCGGTTAATGACCGGGTTATAACCTCTGGCTTCGGTAACCGTTCTAACATTACAGAACCTGTAGAAACTACCTGATAATATTCGCCTTGTAAGTGAGAAGTTGTTGCATTATAAGTATAATTCTCAGTGCCTAACGCGGTAGAAGGAATAGAATTAGGCATATTACGTTTGGCTTCCGCAATACCTGCCTCAGCCAGCCAGAATGCCCTTACCGAATTTACATATCTTCTTACTAAGTTATTCTCATTTATGCTCTTTAAGAAAAAGGAACCCAATAATATATAAAGAACTATGCTTACCAATAAAGTAAAAATTAATACTACCCCTCGTTTACCCGCCATTTCTTATCTTTATTTCTCCTTTCAAAGTAAAATCTATATTCAACGTACCCCTGACTTGTCTTTGCCCTGAAATTTCAACGATTAACTTTCTACTATTGAGCAAAGTTTCACTTTCTAAAGGCACAATCTCACCGTTAGTAGGATCTCTGGTAGAGAAAGGGGCTTTAATTATATTATTAAACTCCATGCTTTGTATGACCTCGCCATTTGAATAAAGGAGGCGGCGAGTAATTTTACTTAAATTAGCATCATAAATATATTCAATATAATTGCTACTAAATTCAATATCACCTGTACTTGTATCTACTCCTTCAACTTGCCTAAATTTAATATAATTAACTGAAGGGTTATTATTAGCCATTTCCCAACTCACTGCTTGACGGACATCTTTTATTATACAATCTATTACCCGACGCACCTCGCTCTGTAAATCCATTTTTGTTGAACTTATGTCATTAGAAAAATACCCTATATTTAGGACCATAAATAATGCGGCAATAACTATCAGCCATATAAACGCAACTACCAAAACCTCAACCAGCGTAAGGCCTTTTATCTCATCGGGCAATGCGCGTGGGAAGCGAAAAACTCCTCTGTCTGCCCCTTTCTTGCCAACTGACATTTACCGTCACCGTCCTAATCCGCGTAACATCAGATTTATCCAAATCCAAGGTTATCGTTTCGTTATTTAAATTATCAAAATCCGGCGGTTCATAATTATCAATATCGGCATAAGCCAATCCCTTAATCTGTTCTAATACATATTGGGCATCATTAACAGCAATAACTAGATTGTTATTGGATTCATTCATCAATATACAACTCACAGAGGCAAAAAGTAAACCGCATATAGCGATCAACAAAATCGCTACCGCCAACAATAATTCCGATAAAGTAAATCCCTTAACTGATAATTTCATCATCTGGTCCGGCTGGTCCATCGCTTTTAGCCCGGATAATACCGGATGCATCCATATAAAAGTATCTACTTCTCAAAAGGCCTGAAGGCATCAAAACTACTCCTTTTTACTACATTCCTCTGCTGTCAATATATTGCCTGTGGATACGGTATAAATCGTCTTTCCGCTTACCTTACAGCTTAACGGTGTAGCAGAACAAGTGTAACCAGAACTCTCTAAACGTTCACATTCATAAATATAGCCCCTTATCCGTGATTCACTGATATAAATTTTATCCAGATACGGAGGATTTTGTTTGATTAAATCCGAAAGGTTTGTGGGGTAAGCACCTAAATGGTCTTTGGCATAATTTTCTAAGGCCGCAGAAATTAACTTTAATCTCTCCCGGGCAAGAGATTCATTTTGCGCTACATTTATCTTTACAATCGCCTCAATAGCAATTCTTAAAATAATAGCGCAGATAGCAATAATAATCATAATCGCCACAAAACTTAACCCTCTGGCGTTTTTCATCTTATTATAAATTCTATCACAAAAAAATTTTTAAGCAACCTTTAATTGCAAATTTTTAAAACAACAAAAAGGGCAAGGAAAACTTTCCTTGCCCTTGCTTAAAAAATTTCTAACTCAACACAACTACCTTAACTACTAACTACATGCAGCAGAGGTCAACACGCCTCCCGTAGTAATAGTATAAGTATTGTTCCCGCTGGTTCCGCAGGTAGCAGGCGCAGCCGTAATAGTGTAACCGGTAGTTGATAAGGTCAAAGTATAGGTATATCCCTGTACCGTTTGACCATTATATGCACGGTTAAGATAAGGTGGGGTTGCGCTAGTTAAATCACTCTCTGCATCTGGATATGTGCCATTATTCGCTGCGGCATAGGTCTCGCAGGCAGTAGAAATAGTCCTTAAGGTTGCCTGGGCTGCAGATTCATTGGCGGTTATTCTTGCTCTTAATAAATTAGGTATGGCGATCGCCGCCAACAGAGCAATAATTGCTACTACAATCATAATTTCAACTAATGTAAAACCTCTTCTCATTCTCTTTTTCCCTCCTTTCTAAGGTAAGATTGGCTCAGTGCTCTTCTGTAATTAACTCTCTTATTTCTTAATTCTATAAAATTATAACTTCTTTTTTCTAAAGAGTTAATTTCTTATAAGCACCCGCCACCTTTTTTATTATGTTTTATATATCACCTCCTTTCACTTTTGTCAAGAGAAAAATTCCTCTGCCCTCTATACACAAGCATAACACATAATTAAGTAAATTTCAATACTGCCTAAACCATTCTATGGTCTTTTTAACTCCTTCTTTTAATTCTACTTTAGGTTGCCATTTAAGAATCTTTTTGGCTTTGGTAATATCGGGTTGGCGCTGTTTTGGATCATCTTCAGGCAGAGGCTTAAAAATGATTTTACTTTTTGTATGTGTCAATTTAATTATCAGTTTTGCTAATTCTAAAATTGTAAACTCACAAGGATTTCCTAAATTTATCGGTTCATTTATATTAGAATTCATCAGTCGGAATATGCCTTCGATTAAATCCGTGATATAGCAGAAACTTCTCGTCTGGGCTCCTTTGCCATAGACGGTTAGAGGTTTGTGATTTAGTGCCTGAGAAATAAAATTGGGAATTACCCTGCCATCATTTAATCTCATCCGCGGACCATAGGTATTAAAAATCCTGACAATCTTGGTATCAATCTTATGCACCCGATGATAGGCCATGGCCATTGCTTCAGCAAAGCGCTTTGCCTCATCATATACACCCCGCGGACCGATACAGTTGACATTTCCGTAATAATTTTCTTTTTGTGGATGAATAAGGGGGTCTCCGTATATTTCACTGGTAGAGGCCAAAAGATATTTTGCCTTTTTGGCCTTAGCCAGTCCTAAGGTATTATACGTACCCAATGCGCCAATTTTTAAGGTATGAATAGGGTGCTTAAGGTAGTCTTGTGGGCTCGCCGGTGAGGCAAAATGCAGGATATAATCAACTCTTCCGCGGATACGAATATATTTTGTTACATCGTGTTTAATAAACTTAAAATCTTTATTTTTGAGTAGATGCTGGATATTATCCGCTTCTCCAGTAATAAGATTATCCATACAGATAACCTTAAAACCTTCCTGTAGGAGCCGTTCACAAAGATGACTGCCGATAAAGCCCGCTCCACCCGTAACCAGAGCCACTTTTTTCATATCTTTCTTTTCTTTAACACATTGTAATTAACAAACCCCACCTTGCAATCTTAAATGATACGGACATTTGTATATCAAATGTCAGATGTCATTTTTGTCTAAACCAATCCACGGTTAGCCTAAGTCCTTCATAAAAACTAACCTCGGGCCTAAAACCCAAAAACCGCCTGCTTCGGTTAATATCGGCATGGGTCTTAAAGACATCTGCGGGTCGCGGTGGTAAAAAGGTTGGTTTTATCCTTTTTTTGAGAATCTTTTTCAATATCCTTAAGAGTTCCAATACGCTATGATTTTCACCCTGCGCCACATTAAAGACCTCGCCCTTAAATCCTACTTTATCCAAGGCACAGAGATTTGCTTTAACTACATTCTCCACATAGGTAAAATCCCGCGATTGTCTACCTGTTCCATAAATAGGCGGGGATTCTCCTCTTAAAAGGCAATTGATAAATTTAGGGATGACTACCGCATATTCATCATCCAGGGCCTGGCGTGGACCAAAGACATTAAAATAACGTAAAGAAATCGTATTTAAGCCATAATTTTTGGCAAAGATTCTACAGTAATATTCGCCGGCTAATTTCGTCAGGGCATAGGGAGAAATTAACTGCGGTAAATCATCCTCTCTCTGCGGGAATCGCTTTGCCTCTCCATAAACCGCACTTGAAGAGGCAAAAACAAAACCCTTGACCTTGTTGTCTCTGGCTGCCTCAAGCATATTTAATGTCCCCTGGATATTTACCGCATTGTATTCTTCAGGATTATCTAAAGATTTTGGCACGCTCCTTAAAGCGGCCTGATGCAAAATAAAATCTATTCCTCTAGCTGCTCTAAAACAGATCTCCCTATTTCGAATATCTCCCTTTATAATCTCGATCCTGTTTATGACCGCGCTTAAATTTTCTTCTTTACCCGAAGAAAAATCATCTAGGACCCTTACGCAATGGCCTTTTTTTACTAAGACCTCAACAATATGCGAACCGATAAAACCTGCCCCA
>JAMWCK010000005.1 GCA_023819625.1 Candidatus Omnitrophota bacterium
TTTTTGGGTCAGTATAATAACCACACGGACAGGGGTTCATGGCGCAAACGAGCATAAATGAACAGGGAAAAGAGAAATTTCTGCTTGCTCGCGAGATGCGAATTGTTCCTTCTTCTAAAGGTTGGCGTAATGCCTCTAAAGTATCGCGATGAAATTCGGGCAGTTCATCTAAAAACAATACCCCTTGATGGGCTAAAGTTATCTCACCCGGTTGAGGTATAGAATTGCCGCCTACCAAGGCCGCGGTGGAGGCAGTATGATGGGGAGCACGGAAGGGACGCCGGGCAATAATTCCGCTTTTTAAGGGAAGAGCGCCGCTAATAGAATGAACCTTGGTTATCTCCAAGGCCTCTTCTAAGGTTAATGAAGGCATAATAGTAGGAATTCTTTTGGCAAGCATTGTTTTTCCGCTTCCGGGTGGGCCAATCATTAGAACATTGTGTCCGCCCGCCACTGCTACCTCCAAAGCGCGCTTAGCCAGAAATTGCCCTTTTACCTCTGAGAAATCTATCGGATAAACAGAGTGATCCTGAAAGGTCTTTTCTAAATCTAGGATAAAGGGTTTAAGTAGAGAGGGGTTATTTAAGAATTCAACTACTTGTCTTAAACTCTTTAATGGCCAAACCCGGGTCCGGCTTACCAGAGCTGCTTCCTTGGCATTAAGATAAGGAAGAATGAGATTTTTGGTTGCCGTGGTTGCGGTAGCTAAACTAATGGAGATCGCCCCTGTCACTGGACGCAGGGTTCCATCCAGAGATAATTCACCTACGCAATAATAATCGTTTAAATTCTGAGTATTAATCTGTCCGCAAGCGGCAAGAATCCCCAGGGCAATGGCCAGATCAAAAGAGGCTCCTTCTTTTTTTAGGTCTGAAGGCGCCAGACTAATGGTAATGCGTTCCTTAGGCCAATTGAATCCTGAGTTTTTAATTGCTGACTTCACCCTTTCACGGCTCTCCCGAATGGCAGTATCTGCCAGGCCCACGAGGGTAACCGTCGGTAACCCCCCACAGACATCCACCTCCACCTCTACCGGATAAGCCTCAATACCCAAGAGGCCAAAACTAAAGACTTTTGCTAACATCTTAATCACCCCCTACACTAATAGACGTAAATATACGTAGAATCTAACACGATTTATAAGAAAAGCCTACTCCTTTAAAAATTTTATGCTAATCTATTGTCCTCACTTCCTTCCGGCCCACCTGTTCCTTTTTAAATTGGAAACCGTTCCCCGATACAAACGGTAACTTCTTAAAGAAAAGTCTTGTTTCTTTAGAAATTTTATGCTAATCTATTTTAATTGGTAATTAAAGGAGGTTAAAATTATTACCAAGCTAAAATTAGGGCAGTTTAAGGCTATCTTGATTCTCTTTTTGGCAGGAGTTACAGTCTACAGCGTGTTTAGGTATACAATTATCCTAAAAGAAAAATCCGCCTTGTTAAATAATCTCAGCGTGTTAAATAAGGAAATTGCGCAAAAAGAAATTGAGAAACAAAACTTATTGCAGGAATTAGATAAAGAAAAGGAATTACTTGAGGAATTCAAGGTTAAGAATTCTCTCTTAAAAGAAGAACTTAAGGCAAGTAAGAATAAGATCTCTATCCTTACTACTAATCTGAGCTGGACGCAGACAGCCCTTGCCACACTTGGCCAAAAAATAGAGACCCTAAAGAAAGAAAACGAAATTCTCTCTCTTCGACTTGATGTACTCACTCGCGAAAGAGATGATCTCAAAATGCGGCTTAGTTCGATTGCAGAGTTAAAAAAGGCGATTAAGGAATTAAAAAGGCAAGCCCGCAACGGCGTAAGAGAAATAAAGAAAAAAACTCAAGGGGTCCTTGGGGGGAATCAGGGTTTTATAATTAAGGACGGTAAACCCACTTATCGTGCGCGGATAAAAATAGAAGTAAGCCCGGCGCAAGCAGACAGATAATGAAGGAGATGTTTTCCGCAATTTTTAAGAATAAAATTCTTATGACTACCCTCTCTGCCTGGGTAATTGCCCAGACGCTGAAGGTAACCATTGGGGTAATCCGCGAGAAGAAATTTGACTTCCGCTGGTTTGTAGGCACAGGAGGTATGCCCTCCAGTCACGCCGCCGGTGCCGCGTGTCTGGCCACTGCGATCGGATTAGAATACGGATTTTCCAGCGTCTATTTTGCTCTGGCTGCATCATTTGCGATTGTGGTGATGTTTGATGCCCAGGGAGTGCGTCGTGCGACAGGAAGGCAGGCACGCATCTTAAATAAGATTACGGAAGATATCTATTGGCAGGGAAGAATTAAGGATGGCAGGTTACGTGAACTTATTGGACATACTCCTATTGAAGTCGTTGTCGGTGCCTTATTAGGAACAATTATTGCCTTAGTTTTTAGGTGAGGAGGTTTTCGGTGAAGAAATTCTTGTGGTTGATCAGTACCGCGGTTTTAGTGGTTATTTTAATGTTGGTTTCGGTTTTAAATTTTTCTAAAACTAAGCCCAAGGATTCTCTTTCTCCCTTGCTCCTTCAGGCGCAAGAACTTAAGACTAAAGGTGAACTCTTAAATGCTAAGGCAATATATCAGAAATTAATCAGCGAGTTTGCAAATTCTAACCAGGTGGGCCTTTGGCAGAAGGAATTAGAGGCGTTGAACATAAAACTTTTATTTTCTCCTATTCCTACTGCGGGTAGTATAATTTATGAGATAAAACCCGGTGATAGCTTAAAAAAGATTGCCAGAGAATTTAAGACCACTGTCGATTTAATTAAAAAAGCCAATAACTTAACGAGTGATAAAATTCTGCCGGGGAAAAAGATTAAGGTCTGGAATGCCCCTTTTAGCATTCTAATAGACAAATCCCAGAACACCCTCATCTTAAAAACTAACGATGAAATTATTAAGACCTATATTGTTTCTACCGGTGTAAATAACTCTACGCCTGTGGGTAAATTCAAGATTACCCAGAAACTCATCAATCCCACCTGGTTTAAGGACGGCAAGGCTATCCCGGCGGGAAGCCCGGAGAATATTTTAGGTTCCCGCTGGCTTGGTTTTGACCTTCCTGGCTACGGCATCCACGGGACCACTGATCCGGAAAGTTTAGGCAAACAGGTGACCCAGGGTTGCGTGCGGATGTCTAATCACGATGTTGAGGAGCTCTACCTTATTGTTCCCGAAGGCACAGAGGTTGTCATTGTGGATTAATCTTTAAAATCTGTCACTATGCCCGGCTTAGATTTTGAAAGGCCAATTATTGAATTAGAGAAAAAAATTCAGGAACTGAGGAATTTTATTGCCGAAAAGAAGATAGATCTCTCCTCGGAACTAAGGCGCCTGGAGGAGAAATTAGAGCAATTAAAAATAAACACATACAGCAATCTAACTGCCTGGCAAAGAGTGCAGCTTGCCCGCCATCCGCAAAGACCTTATACCTTAGATTACATCAATATGTTGATGTCTGATTTTATTGAAATCCATGGGGACCGTAGCTTCGCAGATGATCCGGCAATAGTCTGTGGTTTTGCAAAATTGGATGAAGAAAGGATTGTGGTGATCGGTCACCAAAAGGGCCGCGACACCAAAGAAAATTTAAGGCGCAACTTTGGTTGTGCCCATCCCGAAGGTTATCGTAAGGCCTTAAGGGTTATGCAGTTGGCAGAAAAATTCTCTTTACCTTTGATAATTTTTATTGATACCCCCGGCGCCTATCCGGGTATCGGCGCAGAGGAGCGTGGTCAGGCACAGGCAATTGCCTTAAATTTGCGCCAGATGGCGCAGATTACTACACCCATAATTGCCACAGTAATTGGCGAAGGGGGCTCAGGTGGGGCTTTGGGTATTGGTGTAGCTGATAAGGTTCTGGTTTTAGAGAATGCCTATTATTCGGTAATTTCTCCTGAAGGTTGTGCCGCGATATTGTGGAAGAATGCCACCAAGGCACCGCAGGCAGCCGAGGCCTTAAAACTCACTGCCCAGGATTTATTAAAATTGGGCTTAATTGATGAGGTAATCTTAGAACCATTGGGAGGGGCGCACCGTGATCCACAAAAGACGGCACAGAATCTAAAAATAGCACTCTTAAAATACCTCAAGGAATTAAAGGCCCAAACGAAAGAAGCACTCCTTAAGGCAAGATATAAAAAATTTAGAAATATGGGCAGGGTAGAATGATTAAATATGAATTATTATTCTTAGGATTATTGCGCGAAAAACCCCAGCACGGTTATGAGATAAAAAGAAAAATCAAAGAGATTTTAAGGGTCTTTGCCGGCATAGACTTAAAATCCATCTATTATCCTTTGCGGGTATTAGAGAAAAAAGGGTTAGTTAGTCGGCACGTCACAAAGGTAATTCGACGTCCGCAACGTTTTACTTATACACTTACTCCTAAAGGTAGGGCGCGCTTTGAGGTGTTGTTAAATAGGAGTTTCTTAGATTTTAAGCGGCCGCAATTTAGCCTAGATTTAAGTTTATATTTCTTAAAATATGTCACCCCTACCGTCGGCAAAAGAAGATTGCGTGGACGTATCTTCATCTTAAACCGCCTGTCTCAAGGTTTAAGGCAGATGCTTAAAAAGGAAAAGAATTTATCTTTTTCTTTAGTTTTAATTATTGAACATAACCTGAAGATGTTAGAGGCAGAAATCCAATTTCTTAAAAATTTGATAAGGACACTTTGAAAGATATGCCGGGTATTTTTTGTCTATTTTTTTTGTTTTCTCTTTTCGGGTTATTTTATGGTTTTTTCTTAAGTCTAAAGCCACATCTGGCCATTGAAATCCAGAGGAGATTTTACCGGCGAATTAACTGGAATCTTGAACCCATTTCAATAGAGAAAGAAATCCGCAATACCCGAATCATGGGTGGATTTTTGATCGTCATTTCATTAGCCATTTTTGCTTATATTCTAAAATACCTATCTTTTTAATCTCCCACCCAAAGCCGAGTAATTAACCTTCTTGACAGGAATCAAAATAGTTAATAGTTAATGACGGGGATCATCCAAAGATTGGTAGAGGCCGGTTATGTCATGCGGATTCCTGGCGCAAAGGACCGGCGCATCATCAGAATAAAACTTACCCCAAAGGCTCTAAATCTAGTCAAAAGAATTAACTTAAGAAGACAGAAGATGATCTCGAGAATTTTTAGCAAACTCTCATCTGACAAGCGTCAGCAGTATTTGGAGATTTTAGAGCGTATCCGGGATATCCTTGCCAGGGGGTGAAGAAGATGAAAAAGAAACTTATTTCTCTTTTCTTCGCCTTAGTTTTATTCTTTAATCTAGTTTCTTTGATCCAAGCAGAAGAGATTACCCTTACGCTTGATGAGGCGATTGCTATTGCCCTGCGCGATAATGTCGATATTTTACTTAAAGAAGAGGAACTCAAAAAGGCTAAATAATTATTTTGGTATATATGGTGATGGCAGCGCAGTTTGAATCCTTGCGGGAGCCATTTATCGTGATGTTTGCAATCCCCTTTAGTTTCTTAGGGGTATTTTTGGTCTTTCTTATTACCGCCACAACCCTCAGTATCATTACCTTTTTAGGCATGATTATGCTTACCGGGATTGTGGTTAACAATGCCATTGTTTTAATCAGTTATATTAATATCCTACGCGAAAGAGGACAGTCCGTATACGAGGCAGTAACTAAAGGTGCAAGAGAGAGACTACGGCCAGTATTGATGACCACCATTACTACTCTTACTGGTCTTATGCCTCTGGCCATTTCAAGGGGTGAAGGTTCAGAAATTTGGCAACCGTTAGGGATTACGATGATCGGAGGTTTATCCTCTTCTACCTTGATTACTTTACTTTTTGTTCCCACCCTTTACGCGGCATGGGAAATACGAAAAACAAAAGCCGGCGTTAAATAATTTGCTTGTAATGCGTTCATTTAGCGGTAAAATTATAAACAAGTCAAAACAAAGGCAGTCAACTATTTAATACGTGTACCGTTTACTCTTGAGAGACAGTAAGTGATTAATGGTAAACACAAGGTGTCAAAAAAGAGGAGGGAGCAAAAGATGCGCATAATTGGATTTGTTATGTTATTTATATTAAATGTGGTTTGTTTTTCTTTTGCCGAAAACAAAAATCTCTTACTCGATGACTTTGAAGGAGTAATTTCTGGCGGACCTCAGGGAACAGTGGATTTTGGTGCGGGCAATGGTGCCTCGGTAGAAGTAATGGCAGAGACAAAGATTAAGTATTCAGGAAAACAATCACTTAAAGTGGTTTATGATGCCATCCCCGGTAGTTATATGTGGATAGCCCGAGGTTTTGACTTGGATGCAAGTAATGCTGGCTGGTTAATTAAACCGCAAGAGATTAACTGGCAGGATTATCAGGCTGTCTCTTTTTATATGTATGGAAATAATTCCGGTGCGCAAGTCGCCTTTGATGTTAAGGATAGTGGTGATGAGATGTGGCGTTTTATGTTTGAGGATAACTTTAAAGGCTGGAGACAAATTATTTGTTCTTTTAGCGATTTTTTTGTGCGTACTGATTGGCAGCCGGCAAATAGCGATAAAAATTCCACTATAGATTTTCCGCTTAAGTCCTTTCAGTTTGAACCCCGGCCAGAGGCAAAGGGAATAGTCTATTTTGATAAGGTAGAGTTGATTGCCAGATAAAATCTACTTTTACAACTCTTAAATTACATTTTTTCTTGACAAATTATTTTTTTTCTATAATAATGTAGAAAAATTTAACTAATAAAATTTTAATAATGGACTGGGATAAACAGACACGGAAAAAATTTAATAGTTTTATCTCTAAAATCCCTCTCTTTCACCGCCGAATTACACAGGAGGCAGTAACTAAACGAGCGGAAGAAATTGCCAAATTAAGAAATGCAGCGCAAATTGAAGAGGAGGATGTGGTGGCTGCCCTTTTTTCAGATGTCCCCATTGCCTTTTATAGTATGATGGTTAGGCTCTTGGAACAAAGCGGTTTTGATTATAAGAAATACGGCTTTCCTAAAAACAACAACTTTCAGAAATGAAAATTGCGGTTATTGGTGCGGGAGCGATTGGTTGTCTGGTCGCCGGATATTTAAAATTAAAAGATGAGGATGTGTATCTGGTGGGTAGATCGGAGGTGGTGAGGGCAATCAAAAAAGAAGGCCTTAAAATTTCGGGCGTAAGGGGAGACTTTCGAATTTCTCTTCCGGTTTATGAAAGATTAAATTCTCAAAAGGAGCTTGTAATTTTAGCCACCAAGACCCAAGATGTTGAACAGGCAATCAAAGAAAATTTAATTTTTCTTAAAAACACCCCGATTCTTACCACCCAGAACGGTATTCAGGCAGATGAAATAGTTGCCCGATATATCCCTAAAGAAGAGATTATCTCAAGCATTATTATGTTCGCCGCAACTTATTTACAGCCGGGTAAGATAGTACATAATTTTGAGGGAAACTGGATTATGGGTAGGCCATTTAATGGCGATTCTGATGAAAAGATAATTTCTTTAAGTTTAGTTTTAAATAAGATTTTCCCCCTCCAGATTACTCCCGAGATTCAGGGAATGAAATACCTAAAGATATTTGTCAATGCTAATAATTGTATCCCTGCGATACTTGGGTTGAGCATGCAAGAGGCATTTAAGGATTTAGAGATTAGTCGCTTGGGTATTGCCATCTGGAAGGAGGGTTTTAGAATTATCTCGCAACTGAAAATAAAGTTAGTTTCTCTTCCCGGATTTCCTGTAGAAAACTTGATTAAATTAATTTCCCTTGATTCTGATGAGGCAGCGCGGATATTTTCCGCGATGATGCTTAATTTAAGCAAAGAGCCACTTTATGGTTCAATTTTGCAAAGCATAAAACGCCAGCGGCCTTCGGAGATTGATTATATTAACGGCGAATTTGTGCGCTTAGCCAAGGAGAATGATCTTAATGCGCCACTTAATGAAAGATTGGTAGAGATGGTGCATCAGGTAGAGAAAAATAGGCGGTTTCTTAGCCGGGATGAATTGATTACTGCAACCCGAAGATTAATTAACTAAGATGGATGAAGTTAAAACTCCCTTTCCTAAATTAAGACTTAGCGTGATAAATGTTTATGGCGAATGTTATCATGGCTATAAAGTTGGCGATGAAATAATTTTAGAAGATTTTACCCATCCGCCTAAACATTTTTGTCTTGGCTTGGCACATGCATTATTTCCCGTTATCTACGCCTTAAGTTTTAAGGCAAAATTTCCTTTTTCCGAGAACCAGCGCGCACTTAAAGTTACCTGTCCTGATGGAGGAAAGTTAGAGTTTGAGGTGGAGGTTTTAGACAAAAAGGATGGCAAGGTAGAGTTTGTCGCCAAAGACCAAAATGAGAAAGGGCCTCAGCCAAAAAGGATGCGCATTGAGGTGGTTAAGGCAAAAGGTAAATGCAGTTTTGGTTATAAGGTGGGAGATAAATGGGAGACAGTTGGCTTAAAATGTATTCCTGGATTTTGTGGGGCTGCCTTTCATACCGCATTTCCTGCTCTCTTTGCCTTAAATTTTGGTGCGAAGTTTTTCTTTATGGATAATTCTGATTCTATTGATACGGTAACCTGCCCGGATGCAGGAAATATCGTCTTTAAGATAACCCGATTAGAAGATAAAGCAAATAATAAATCAAATTGAGAGGGAAACAGTTTCCTGATTGAGAGCGAAACAGTTTCTAGATTGAAATGGAAACAGTTTCGAAGAGACAGGTAGTGATTACGGGTATTGGGATAATTTCTCCCAACGGCATCAATAAATTTAATGCCTGGGAGGCATTTATTTCGGGTAAATCCGGGGTAAAATTAGTGGATGAGTTTGATATCTCTTCATTTAATAGCAAAATTGCCGGCATTGTAGAAGACTTTGATCCCTTTAAATTTGGATTAACCCATGAAGACGTAGTACGCATGGATAGATACGTGCAATTCGCCTGGGTGGCGGCTAAAGAGGCAATTGAGGATAGCGCGCTTGATTTTTCCCGAATCGACCTTGAGCGCATCGGTGTGTGTCTAGCTAATGCGATCTGTGGCACAAAATATATGGAGGAAGAATTTGCTTTAGTAACCGATAATGGCAAGAGCCCGATTGATCCTAGGAAGGTAAGGCCAGATTTATATGATGCGGCGATGTTTAATACCCCTTCAATTGAAATTTCTGCTGCATATGGGTTAAAAGGAATCTGTAATACACTTTCTACGGGTTGTACTGCCGGAACAGACTCTGTAGGGTTTGCCTATGAGACTATCCAGGATGGCGAATGCGATATAATGATTGCGGGCGCAGCCGAGGCACCGATTACTCCGATTACCTTTGGTGCATTTGATGTAATAAACGTGATGTCTACTAAAAATGATATGCCCGAAAAAGCGAGTCGTCCTTTTGATAATCAGCGTGATGGGTTCGTTTTGGCGGAAGGCGCAGGGATTTTAATTTTAGAAGAATTAGGGCATGCCCTTAAGCGGGAGGCAAAAATTTATTGTGAGGTTATTGGCTTTGGTACCAGTTGTAATGCCTTTCATATGACTGATCTACCTTCTGATGGTAAGGCGATGGCAAGGTGCATAAATCTGGCTTTAGAAGATGCACAGATTAGGCCCCAGGATATAGATTATATCAATGCCCATGGCTCATCCACGAGAATGAATGATATCTTTGAGACCAATGCCTATAAAATGGTCTTTGGCGATTATGCTTATAAAGTTCCCATCAGTTCCCTTAAATCTATGATTGGTCATCCCTTGGCGGCAGCCAACGCCATAGAATTAGGTATCTGTGCGATGATTTTTAAAAAAAATATTTTACCGCCTACCATCAATCAGGAAGAAAGAGACCCTTTATGTGACCTTTATTATATACCCAATCAGCCGATAAATAAAAAGGTAGAGATAATTCTTAAGACATCCAGTGGTTTTTCCGGGATACATTCTTCTTTAATTTTAAAGAAATACGATGGATAAAATTGCAATTACCGGGATAGGGGTGGTTGCCCCGCCGGGAATAGGCAAACGTCAGTTCTGGGCGAATATTAAAAGCGGCCGTTCCTTTATTAAAAAAATAACGCGCTTTGATGCGCAAATGTATCCTGCACACATTGCCGGCCAGATCGACGAATTAGAAAAATACTCTACAGTTTCCGAGCGACTCTTAAAAAAAATTGATACCTTTTCACATATGGCCTTAATTGCCGCGGAGATGGCGCTTAATGATGCAGAAATTGAGATTAAAAAAGAAGACCCCAATCTTGTAGGGATTTTTTTAGGTAATGCCTTGGGCGGATGGCTTTATGCCGAGACAGAATTGCGGGATTTATACATTGAAGGCCGCGAAGGAGTCTCTCCTTATCTTGCCTCTGCCTGGTTTCCGGCAGCACCCCAAGGGCAAGTTTCCATTTATTATGGCATTAAAGGTTTTTCAAAAACTGTAGTCGCTGACCGCGCCAGTTCTTTAATGGCAATTGGTTATGCGGCTAAGGTTTTGAGAAAAAACAAACTTAATTTGATTTTGGCCGGTGGGATGGAGGCGCCGGTTACGCCTTATGCACTTTTATGCTGCAATACCTACGGTGGATTATCAGAAGATAATGAGCATCCACAGGAGGCCTACCGGCCTTTTGATAAAAGACGCTGTGGGTTTGTGATTGGTGAGGGGGCAGGGATTGTAGTTTTAGAGAATATGGAGCGGGCAAAAAAAAGAAATGCCCGCATCTTTGCCTATATCTGTGGTTATGGTACTACCTGTGATGGTGTGGATCGAATTAGACCTGCGGCGGATGGAAAAGAATTAGCCCGCGCCATAAGTATGGCCCTGACTGAGGCAGAAATTTCTCCTGAGGAAATAGATTATATAAGTTTAGATGGCTTAGCCATAGACATCTGGGATTATAGCGAGGTAAGGGCAATAAAAACGGTCTTTGGAAGTCGGGCGAAAGAAATTCCCGTAAGTTGCCCTAAGTCTAGTTTTGGGAATTTATTAGGTGCCTGCGGGGTAGTAGATTTAATTACTACAATTTTGGCAATGGAGTACAATTTAGTGCCACCCACATTAAATTTAACTGAACCTGACCCAGAAGGGTTAAATTTTGTGAAAGAGGTGGGCCGGGAGTATTATATAGGTAAGGCAATAGTAATCTCTCGAGGCAGGGGCGGAATAAACTCGGTTTTAGTTATAGAAAAGGCATAAGGTTAGTTTTGTGCGAAGTTTCGCTTCGCACAGGTTAAGGAGGGAGCTTATGCGTATATTATTTGTAATGCCAAAGATTGGGGCGTGGGCAACACACGGGATTCATAGATCTCCGAATCAATTGTATGCACACTGGGCAAGCTATGTGCGCGAACACGGCTACAGTGATGTCTCAGTGATTGATGGTCGGGCTCTAGAAATTCCGATGGATGAGTTGGTTGAGCGGGTTAAGGAGAAGAACCCTGATGTAGTGGTAATGGGCGAGCAAATCCACGGCTATGCCGGATATGCGGTTTTGCGTTATTTTAAGGAGGCCTCCCAGAGGATAAAGAAGGAACTTCCTAAAACAAAGATAATTTTAGGTGGCCTCTGGTATTCGGCGATGCCCGTGATGACCTTAGAGGAAAATCCGGCAGTAGACTTTGTGGTGATGGCAGAAGAGGATGCCTTTTTAGATTTAATTGAGGCTATAGACAAAAAGAAAAATTTAAAAGACGTCGCTGGCGTAACCTCGCGTCTGGATAATGGTGAGATTGTCATGGGTCCTTATCGGCCCTTGTTAGAAGATTTAGATAAATTACCCTTGCCCGCCTATGACTTATTTCCGATGGATAAATATGTCGGCCATACGCATTGGAAGCCATTTGTCGATATGATTACCTCCCGGGGATGTCCTTCTGCCTGCACCTTCTGTTATGAATGGGACCAATTTGACCCGCGTTCTCCTTCGGATTTTTTGAAATGGCGGGCAAAGTCTGCGCAGAGGGTAATAGAAGAATTAGAGTTATTGCATAAAAAATACGGGATTAAGGTGGTGGTGATTCAGGATGATAATTTTAATGTTGATCCGCAGCGGGTAAAGAGATTCTGTGAGTTAAAATTAGAAAAGAATAATCCGATTAAATGGGTCTCTTTGGGCAGGGCAGTTGATTGGGTAAACTCTGAAGAGATTTTGCCTTTAATGAAACAAACTGGATTGTTTATGGGTGTATTTGGGATTGAGGTTACTACACCTGAAGAATTAAAAAGGATTGCCAAGGGAACGACTATCGAACAGATTAAAAAGACAATTGAGATTCTGCGCAAAAATGATATTGCTGTAGTTGCGGATATTATGATTGGCTTTGATTATGACACTGAGGCAATCATTAAGCAACGATTTGAATTTGCGGATTTTGTTGACCCGGATGTCTTATGGATTGGTTATGTCACCCCGGCACCAAATTCGCCGATGTGGAGAATTGCCCTTAAGAAAAAATGGATTGACCCGAAAAAGGTAGATTTCTCTACCTGGGATTTTCTGCATCCAGTAATTCCTACTGAGCATTTATCTATTGAAGATTTAGGTAGATTAGGCGCCTGGTGTATGCGCGAATTCTATTCCAAGCCCGGCAGGATCAATCGGATTATGGAGAGTAATTTTGATATTTTAGCAAAACTTTGCTTTCAGGATGTAATGGCCGGAGTGGGAAAATGGGAGGCTGGCGCCACGAAGGGAGAGGCATATATTTAGTCCTCATAGACACTTTTCCGTTCCCATTGGAAACAGTTTCCCCTTGCATTTAGAAACAGTTTCAGAAGGAGGAAGAGATGGATATCAAAGGCAGGATTAAGGATATACTGGTAACTTTACTTAAGGTAAGATGTGAAGAGTTAAAGGATGATTTGAGTCTGGAGGCAAGTATCGGGATAGATTCTACCGAGATGGTGGAGGTAGTGATTGCCTTAGAGAAGGCTTTTGGTAAGAAATTAAGCCCCAAGGAAATTACCAAGTTTTCTACGCTTAATGATATCGAAAAAATCATTCAGGCAAAAATAAATAGTCCGCAATGAAGATTATCGATTTGAGTCTTCCTATTGACGAACATTCTGTTGAAGTCCATCCTTTTAGGATTGAACGTTTAGGCCATAAGGAAGGTATCCGGCACTTAAATTGGGTGATGATGAAGAGGACTTTCTTAGGAAGATTAAAGTTTTTTTTCGGCAAAAGAATTATTAGGTATAAGGACTTGCCCGATGAAGAATTTCTCTCCTTAGAAACCCTGCATTGCCCGGTACATATTGGCACGCACCTTGATTATTCATACCACTATGGCACAAAATCTGAAGGAAGGCGTGCCAAGACTATAAATGAGCTTCCCCTGGAGTGGTGTTATAGTGATGGGGTGGTTTTAGATTTTACCTTTAAAAAACCCGCAGAGGTAATTACCTACGAAGATATGGAAACCGCGTTAAAGAAAATCAATTATAAGCTTAAGGCCAAGGATATTGTCTTATTACATACAGGCGCAGATAAATTTTTCGGCTCATCTAATTATTTAACTAACTATCCTGGCGTTGCCCCAGAGGCAATTGCATTTATTTTAGATTGGGGTGTAGAGATTTTTGGGATTGATGCCCTGAGTATTGACCGGCCGTATAAATTTATGCTCGCAGATTTTTTGCGCACCAAAGACCCCGGATATCTTTGGCCGGCACATTTCTTTGGACGTAAGCGTGAATACGCCCATATTGAACGTCTCAGCAACCTGGATAAATTGCCCCCCTTTGGTTTTAAGGTAATCTGTTTTCCTATAAAGATTTTAGATTGCGGAGCGAGTTGGGCAAGGGTGGTAGCAATAGTTTAATGTGCGAAGCGAAACTTCGCACAAGGAGGTGAAGGAAATGGGACATACCTGTAATTCCATTATCATTAACGCGCCTTATGAATTAGTCTTTGATATTTCTAACGACATCACCCGCTGGACCGAATTATTTGGCAAAGAATATAAAAAGGCCGAGGTAATAAAAAAAGAAGAGAATAAAATTACTTTCCGACTTACAGACGAAGAAGATAGTTCTTGGATCTCCTGGCGACTTTTATTTAAGGATAAATATTTCACCTATGCCGAGCGCCAAGAACCAAAGTTTCCTTTTAAGTATATGAAGATTATCTGGCTCTATACACCTAAACCTGAAGGAATTGAAATGACCTGGATTCAGCACTTCGCGATGGATGAGAAAGCAAAATTCAATGATAAAGAGGTAGAGGGTTTTATTAATAAACATTCTCAGGAGAACTTAAAGATTTTTAAGGAGGTTATTGAAAAAGAGGCAAAAAGGACCTAATACTAATTTCTGGATTAAAATGCCTTTTCCAACCCCCGAGGTTGGAAGGGGGAAGGAGGGATTAGGTGTCCAAATTAAAAGGAAAGGTTGCTATTATTACCGGTGCCAGCCGAGGAATTGGAAAGGCAATTGCCTTAACCTGCGCGCGGCTTAAGATTAACCTTAGTCTTGCTGCACGCCAGGAAGGTCCATTAAAGGAAGCGGCTGAGGAGATTAAAAAGAAATATAAGATCAAGGTTTTAGCTGTTCCTTGTGATGTCAGGAGGTTAGAAGATTTAGAGAATCTTGTAAACCTCACCCGCCATAAGTTCGGGGCAATTGATATCTTAATCAATAATGCGGGGGTATCTAGTCAATATCCCTTTGAAAAACAACCCCTTGAGGATTTTGAGCGCCTGGCACAGACTAATTATTTAGGTTATGTGCGTCTGATTCGTCTGGTAATAAATGAGATGATTGAGCGTAAATCCGGTAGTATAATTAATATCGTTTCCGGTTCCACTTTATGTGACCCCTTACCGCGGAATTTTTTGGTTTACAGTTCCTTAAAAGTTGGTTTGCGTGCATTTTCTAAAGGGCTCTTCTGGGAGATGCGCGACCACGGGATAAAAATCACTTCTATTTTACCTGGGGTGACGGCTACAGATTTAACCGGAAAATTACAGGGAGTAACTTTGGATACCTCACGCCTGATGACTACCGAGGCAATTGAGAAGGCAGTAGAGTTTGCCTTAACTGTTCCGGCGAACGTCTGTCCTTTAGAAATCGCCATAATTAACCAGAAGACACCCTGGATAAGCCCGGTCATTCCTTTTATCCAAAAACATCCGGAAAAATAAGGTGCGATGAATAAGGCCGAAATCAAGAACTTAAAAAAACGTTATTGCCTTTGGCTATATAAGACTACAAAAGAATCCTTAGATAAAATTGAACGCAAGTTTACCCAGCTAGAGATTGACAGGGGTATCCTTTCAGAGTTAAAAAAATCTCCCCACGCTAAAAAAATCAAAAAATTTATCCGAGAATTTGAAGGCTACATCCAAAATAAAGAGCGTGATGGGCTAAACTTAAAATATAAAAACAATGCCTTAAGACCAGAATATGAATTTTTGGTTTTGAAGCTTAGAGCGGTAAAAAAAATAATCGCCAAGGAATTAGGCAAAGACGCGCTGCGCAAGATCGGGTTCCTTTACGAAAAAGAGATGGCCAAGCGCATCTTAAAGAGTACACCGCATAAATGATTATTGATGCCCATTCCCACTGGTTACCGCAAGAAATAATCTACAACTCCCATTTCTTCCATAAGGCCTGGGGCGACATTGAGACACAACTTAAGATGATGGATGAGATGGGTCTTGATAAGGCAGTCTTAAGTTATCCTACCTCAGATGCACATCTAAAATTGGGCGGAATAAAAGAGCTTAGCAATATCTACAATAATAATCTGGCAAGGATTTTCAAACGCTATCCGGATAGATTTATCGGTGCCTGTATATTACCTATAGATGAACCAGAGGAGATGCTTAAAGAATTAAGGCGGTGCTTGGATTTGGGATTTAGGGCAATCTCGCTTGCCTCAAGTTATGATGGTCGGTATTTGGATGAGCCAATGTTTTTACCTATATATAAGTATGCCCAGGAGAATAATCTCCCCATATTTGTGCATTCTCAGATTGTTAATCCTATTGGCGCGGAGCGGGTAAGAGATCCTTTGCTTACACCGGTAATTGAATATGTCTTTGATATCACGATTTGTCTGGGTAAACTCTTGATGTCGGGAATACTTGCTGATTATCAGGTAAATTTTATTTTTGCTTATTTTGGGGGGGTGGCCTTGCATTTAGCAGATCGCTTTGATGCAACCTATAAGATGTTAAGACAAATAAATTTCGTCAAGGATTTAGGAGGACTTCCTACTGATTTTTTGAGGAATATCTATGTAGATACTAGTGGCGATAAGGAGAAGACGAATTTTTTAAGCGCCTTAAATTTACTTGGGGCAGACCATATCTTATGGGGTTCTGACTGGCCAGCAAAAAAGGAGATTCGGGATTCAATGGCGGCGGTAGAAAATTTAGAGATTTCTTCCGTTGAGAAGCAAGGTATTTTGGGTGAGAATTTAGAGAAAATTTTGAAAGGAGTGTAATGTTATGCAGATGCAAAAAGAGATTCATTTAACTGGAAAAGACCTCCTCCAGATGGTACAATTAAGACCAGAGGATGTTGCCAGATATGCAATTGTACCCGGCCCAAAGGATCGTCTGGAGGTATTGATTAAAAAAATAGAAAATCCCATCCGCAATTTTTCCTTTATGGAATATATGATGTACACCGGCACATATAAAGGAATTAGGGTAACCGCAATTAATGGCGGAAGATTTTCTGCGGATACCGCGATTACTACAGAAGTAATATGTAATACCAAAAAAATAGAAAATATTATCCGCATCGGTACCTGTGGGGCACTGGATGAAAAGATAAAAATAGGAGATTTGGTATTGGTAGATTCAGTAATTCGCGGCGATGGTGTTACGCCCTATTACGTGGATAAAGACTTTAAGACAGTTGCAGATAAAAAAATTAGCGATACTTTGTATGAAATTTCTAAAGAGATGGGGATAAATATTCATCGGGGTGTTTGTTGGACTACCGATGCACTTTTGCGCGAGAGCCGTGAGATTGTGGAGGAAAGACGTAAAGAAGGGGCGATTGCCGTAGATATGGTCTCCTCGAGTTTATTGACCATTGCCCAGATTTATCATCTTAAGGCCGCCTCTATTTTAGCGGTAAGCGATAATGTAATTACCGGGGAAATGGGTTTTTTGAATCCGCTTTATTATCTGGCAGAGACAAATCTGATTAATATCGCCTTAGAGACAGTAAGCAGGTTAGAGGCAAAATGAAGTTTTCTTGTCTCTTTTGGCCAATTAAATTTAAGGATAAGGTTATCTATATTCTGGACGAAACCCTTCTTCCCCGGAAAATTTCTTATCTGAAAGCCCATAATTATGTTGCGGCCTGCAGTGCCATCAAAGAGATGAAGACACGCGGCGTAGGCCAGGTAATTTTGGTTTTTTATATTTTCTTGCAGGCGATTAAGCAAAATAAGAAAAATTTGATAAAAATTGCTCAGGCCATAAATTCCTGCCGCCCCACACTTTCCTTTAAGGATTTAACGGATATGGTGTTGGGATGGCAGAACAAGGGATATGATTTAGAAAAATCCATTCTCTATTTTTTAAAAAGACTAAGGCAGGCAAGAATCAAACAGGCAAGCAAGACAAGCAGATTAATCAAAGACGGGGATGTTATCTTAACCCATTGTAATGTAAGTGGATTAATGCCTTTAATTGGTAATTTCTGTCGGCAACAGAGAAAGAAGATAAGTTTTTTTGTCACTGAGACCCGACCGTATCTGCAGGGTTCGCGTCTGACTGCCTGGGAATTAAAGCGCCAGGGTTTTGCGGTAACTTTAATTACGGATAGTATGGTTGCCTCTGTAATGTCTGAAGGAAAAATTACCAAGGTTATTGTCGGGGCAGATCACTTAGCCCAAAACGGTGATGTTGCCAATAAGGTAGGGACGTATCAGATTGCGGTGGTGGCAAAATTTTTTAAGGTCCCCTTTTATGTTCTTTGTCCACCTGTCTCTAAAGCCGCAACTGGCAAGGATATTAAAATTGAAATCCGCTCCGATAAAGAGATATTAGAATATCAAGGTCTACGTCTTGCGCCTAAAGGGGTTAAAGGTTATTATCCGGCCTTTGATATTACGCCCCGAAATTTGATTACTAAACACATTTACTTTGAAAATTTACTTTGAAAAAACAGTTTCCCGATTGAGACAGAAACAGTTTCTAAGAGGATGAGGAAAATTAAAAAGGAAATGATTAAAATCGGCAGGAAGCTTTATGACTTGCGTTTAGTAGTTGCCTCAGGAGGAAATCTAAGCTACCGTTTGGATAGAGAAAATATTTTGATTACCTCAACCGGTAGTAGTTTAGGTAATTTAGGTTATAAGGATATAATCAAAGTAAATCTAAAGGATGAAAGAAACTTAAAAAATAAGCCCTTAAGTAGCGAGTTTCCGTTACATCGTTTAATTTACAAAAACTTCTCTACAAAGGTAGTTATTCATGCTCACCCTCCCTTAACGAATGGCTATTTTGCAATTTATTCCCAGCTTAAACCCCTGACCTTTGAGGCAAAACTTTATCTTGCGAATATCCCTGTAGTCGAACAGGAGACCCCCACGATTACCCGACCTGAGTTAGTTGTGGAGGCATTAAAGCTAAGTAATCTGGTAGTAATTAAAAACCACGGTGTAGTTTCGATGGCAGATAATTTTACCTCAGGCTTGTATCTGATTGAGGAACTGGAGGCAGCAATTAAGACGATAGGTATCGCCCGCTTACTTAAAAAAGAGATCTTAGATGATTTGGATAAGAACTTAAAAGAAAACTTGATGCAGACTAAATCCTATCTAATGTTTTCCCCTGAACACATCCAGGCAATTGTGGATTTGGTAAATCAGGATGAGTTTATTGCGCAAAAGGGAAGGGAATTAGATTTAACTTTAGA
Organism: Candidatus Omnitrophota bacterium; assembly: GCA_023819625.1. GTDB lineage: Bacteria > Omnitrophota > Gorgyraeia > Gygaellales > Profunditerraquicolaceae > JAMWCK01. The sequence continues at coordinate 18,842 of JAMWCK010000005.1, forward strand.
ATTGGCCATCAAGATGGAGGGGCAGGATAAAGGTTATAAATTTAATTTTCAAAAAGGAAAGATTGTAAAGTTAGAATTTAATACTAACGCGCCGTTTGTGATTTCTGCGCCTGCTTACGTATGGGAATTGGTATTTCAGGGAAAACTCAACTGTTTTGTGGCCGTAATGCAGGGGAAGATGAAATTAGAAGGACAATTCGCACAATTAAGCAAGTGGTATGTGCCATTTAACCGTTTATTTGAATTATTTAAACAGATCCCGCTACAATGAAGATTATTAACCCCTCAAATGGTGAGATAATTAAGGAGATCCCAGCGAGCACAGAAAGCGAGGTTAAGGCGGCGATTGCTACTGCCCGCGATGCCTTTGATTTTGGCCCGTGGCTGAAATTAGATTTAGATGAACGCAAGAATTACCTTTTGGAGATTTCTGAAGGCATTCTTGAAAGGGCGCAGGATTTAGCCAATCTGGAAACGCAGAATACGGGTAAACCGATTAAAGAATCTATCTTTATGGATATACCCTCGGCTGCTGAGAGCTTTAAGTATTTTGCGCTAAATCTAAATAACTTCTTAGAGCCGAAAGAAATAAGCCTTTCTTCTTCTTTTGCTGAGGTACAGGCTAGTCTTTGGCGTGAGCCTTTGGGTGTAGTAGTTTTGATTGTGCCCTGGAATTATCCTTTATTGATTGCCTCATGGAAAATAGCGGCGGCCCTGGCCGCAGGCAATACCGTTGTACTTAAGCCCTCAAGTCTTACGCCATTAACCGCTATAGAATTAGTTAAAATTATAGAATCTACCGGCATACCCAAAGGGGTGGTAAATATAGTTTTAGGTAGTGGTGAGGAAGCAGGCAAGATGCTTTGTGCGGATAAGCGGGTAGATCTGATTTCTTTTACCGGTAGCAATGCCAGCGGAAAGAAAATTATTGAATATACAGGCGAGAATGTAAAAAAATTAATTATGGAATTAGGGGGAAAGTCCGCAAGCATCATCCTGGCGGATGCAGATTTGCAAGAGGCGGTTAATGGCTCTTTATGTTCGATATTTTTAAACCAGGGCCAGATGTGCACGGCAATGTCAAGGATATTTGTTGAGGATGATATTTATAATGAGTTTGTAGATGGCTTTCTGGCTAGGGCAAAACAGATAAAATTAGGCCCTGCCGATAATTATGAGACCCAGATGGGGCCTTTGATTTCTAATGAGCAGCGCCAGAAAGTTTTATCCTTTGTGGAAAATGCCAAAAGAGAAGGTGCGCAACTTCTTTATGGAGGTAAGATTCCGGATGCCCCGGAATTAAAACGGGGTTTCTTTT
>JAMWCK010000006.1 GCA_023819625.1 Candidatus Omnitrophota bacterium
GTTATGTATTTATTTATTCTCTCAAAAAAATTATTCCAAACCTTATCCATCTGGATAGATTTACAAATCTCTCGCGTAATATCATAGAGTGCTATTGTCTCTTCCGCGCCCTTATTAAGCACGGAATTTTCTCTTTCTAATTTTGTATTTTCTGAAGAAAGCCGATTATATTGTTCTTGTAAGGCATCGTAATCGGCCTTGATTTTTAAGAAACTTCTATGCAATATCTTCCTAACACCCAGATACAAAAATATACCTAAAAAAATCAAAAACATTAGATACACCATACGCGGTTTCTTCCTTTGACCTTGGCTAAATACATTGCCTTGTCTGCCTTCATAATAAGTTCATTTTCGTCTTTGGCGTCTTGCGGAAAGGTTGCCACTCCAATAGATACAGTAACGTGGCTTTCCTGCCGGCGCAAAATAAACCTTTTTTCCTCTATCTGCTTGCGTAAATCTTCGGCAATCTCCTTGGCTTTATCTTTATCTATATCGCAAAGTGTAATAACAAATTCCTCTCCACCAAACCGACCGATTAAGACATCCCGATCCCTTAATGAATCAACCATTATTTGGCTTAAGGTCTTTAATACAATATCTCCCACGTTGTGCCCAAATCTGTCATTATAATTTTTGAAATAATCGATATCAAGCATTAACAAGGAAAGCATTCGGTTATGGCGAGTAGTCCTTAGGCATTCCTCTTTAAGGCGACTAAGAAAATAACCCTTGGTGTAAAGAGCGGTCAGCTCATCATGAATAGCCAATTCTTGAGTCTTAACAAATAACTCTACGTTTTCTAAAGCCACCGCGGCAATATCGCAAAGCGTTAAGAGAAACCTTAGGTCATCCTGCGTGTAAAAAGATGCCTTAGGATTATCTAACCTTAAAATACCTAAAAACCGATTATTTGGGCTAATAATGGGACAACTTATCAAAGATAAAATACCCCTTTGTATCGCATCGGCTGAGAGCTTATCGGGGTCAAAACGAAAATCTTTATGGATATCCTCAACCAATAAAGAAGTGGCATGTTTTATAACCCAAAAGTCGAATATATCGCCTTCTTTTGCCTTAATGATTAAATCTTTATTTTCTTTTTTGGTCTTAAAGAGATTTGGCCTTGATTCTTTGTCCGTCAGATACAAAATGCATACACCCTTTTTTTTCCCCACAAGAGAAAAGGCAATGGAGACTAAATCTTCTGCTAGAGAGTCTAAACTTAAATTCTGATTGATTTGCTCAATGATAGTCTTAAGTTGCTGATAGTGACTGACCTTTTCCCGAAGCGAATCCCTTAAGTGCAATGCACGAGAAATTTGGTCATTAAGAAGATTAATTTTTTCCTTGAGGTCCTGGGTTTCTAAACGAAGATGGGAAATTTTTCTGAGATATCTTTTGATGTAAAATAGGAAAAAGAGAGAATAGGCAAGAAAAAATATAAATAATATTCTAAACGAAGGGTATCTTAAAATAGGTATTTTTTATACAATGGTCTCTTCGGTATCCCGCTTGAAGAAGTGCACCTTACTCATATCAAAGACTACATCCATATCCTGATTAACCTGTGGCCGGTCATGCGCATCCACGCGCGCTATAAAAGAATGCCTTCCTGTATTTAGATAAAGGTACACCTCTGAACCCATTGGCTCAAGCACTTCGCAGGTAACCCTAACAACGTTTTCGGGGGGAGCCTCCGAGACAAAAAGTTTATCATAGATATCTTCTGGGCGTATACCAAAAATTACCTCTTTTTCTAAATAAGGCAAAAGTCTCTGATACATCTCCTCTACAATCTTAACTTTAATTCTTCCTTCGTCAAAATACAATCTGCCATCTTTTTTAATAATTCTGCCCTGAATAAAATTCATCGGCGGCGAACCAATAAAGCTGGCGACAAATTTATTGCGGGGATGGTCGTAAATTTCTACAGGACCTGCCACCTGTTGCAAGACGCCATCTTTCATTACCGCAATCCTATCTCCCATCGTCATTGCCTCAACCTGGTCATGCGTAACATAGATTATCGTTGTCTGCAGCCGAATATGAAGCTTATGGAGTTCTGTGCGCATCTCACTCCTTAATTTTGCATCCAGATTACTTAAAGGCTCATCAAACAAAAATACCAAAGGCTTTCTGACAATCGCCCTACCTACGGCCACGCGCTGTCTTTCGCCACCCGAAAGCTCTTTTGGTCTGCGGTGAAGCAGATGTTTTATCCCTAAAATATTTGCTGCTTCGTTTACGCGTTGCGCAATTTCATTTTTGGGGTAACCTCTGAGCTTCAATCCAAAGGCCATATTCTCAAAGACACTCATATGTGGATATAAGGCATAATTTTGAAAGACCATCGCAATATCGCGATCCTTTGCGGGAACATCATTTACCAGTTTATCCCCAATATAAATTTTACCGCAGGTAATCTCTTCTAAACCTGCAATCATTCTTAAGGTAGTGGACTTCCCGCACCCGGACGGTCCCACAAGAACCATAAATTCTTTGTTTTCAACCCCCAGAGTGATATTATCTACTGCCTTGATACCACCGGGAAAAATCTTGGAAACATTCTGGAGACTAACTTGTGCCATATTTTTATAATTATAATTAAATTAACTTAAATAGTCAAGTAATTGCGCTAATGTTGATTTCAAATTTTTTCGGTGAACAATCATATCAATAAGGCCGTGTTCCAATAAAAATTCTGAACGTTGAAAACCCGCTGGTAATTTCTGTCGAATAGTCTGCTCAATTACCCGCGGTCCGGTAAAACCGATTAACGCCTTTGGCTCGGCAATAATTATATCTCCTAATCCTGCAAAGGAGGCCATAACTCCGGCCATAGTGGGATTGGTAAGAACCGAAATATAGGCTAATCCTGCGCGGTGATGTAACGATAGGGCTGCAGCGGTCTTTGCCATCTGCATTAAACTAAACATCCCTTCATACATCCTTGCTCCGCCTCCCGAAGCCGAGACGATAACGAGCGGAAGCATTTCTTTAGTAGCCGTCTCAATAGCACGGGTAATCTTTTCTCCTACCACCGAACCCATAGAACCCATAATAAAGCGTGAATCCGTAATCGCAATAACTATCTTTTTATTTTCCAGAAGACCACTGCCTGTTACTGCTGCCTCTTTTAATCCTGTGGCCACCTGGTCTGCACTCAATTTCTCCTTATAGGTCTTTGGGCCCTTAAAATCTAGTGGGTCTAAAGGAAGCATCTCTTTATCGTATTCCTGGAATGTATCTTTATCTAAAAGCAGATTTATTCTTTCGTAGGCACCTAAGCTAAAGTGATAATTGCACTTTGGGCAAACTCGAAAATTCTCTTCCAGTGTCTTGTTATACAAAACCTCAGAACACTCCTCGCATTTGGTCCAGAGGCCATCAGGAATTTCTTTTTTCTTGAGTCTTACAATTGTGTATTTGGGTTTACCAAAAAGCGCCATATCGGCTTCATTTACAAGAAGTTAGAATTTATTAATTACTAATCCCGATAACACCTTGGGATAAAAATAAGTAGATTTTGCCGGCATCTTTTCTCCACTTAAAGCTACAGAAATAATCTGTTTTATTTTAAGCGGATTTAAGAAAAAGGCAATATATAAAGAGTTACTATCTACGCTTTTAATCAACTCCTCTGGATACGGACTAAAACTGATTCTCTCTCTGTCTTCTAAATCCAAACCTAAAATTTCACTTAAGATAATATAATTCAAAATGGAAACATCTAACGCCCGAAATTCTTTGGGTTTACCAGGAATTAATTTATCCAGAATTTTAATATTCTTTAAGCGCAACAGCCAATATTTTTTATCTTTATACATCCCAATAAGATGCTCTGAGATACCGCCTTTATGCAGCAAAAAGAAAAATTTATTTTTGTCTTTAATTTCTTCCATCCGAAAATATTCTTTAATTTGCCCAAGAAGATTTTCAAAATCTGAAGCCTCTTTTAACTTCACCAGGCGATGAATGGGCATAATCGTTAAACCCGGTGCATCTAAATTAGTAAAATAAGTAAGTATATAATTAAAATTCTCTTCACCGGTAATTGCGCATTTTAGCTTCTTCTTCATTTCATTCCTATATGCCAAAGCCACTTCATAGCGATGATGACCATCGGCAATAAAGACGGACTCATTCTTCATCTTTGTCTGAATGTCTATTAAAATTTGTGGTACCGTTAATTTCCATAATTTATGGACAATTTTTTCTTCATCGGTTAACTCTATAAAAGGATGTTTGTCCTGGATATATTTCTCATAGAGATTATTAATTATCCGTTTCTTATCGGCAAAAAGCACAAAAATCGGACTTAAGTTTGCCTTGGTTGCTTTCAAGAGTCTAAGCCGGTCTGCCTTGGGTTCGAGCCGTGTATGCTCATGACCAAAGATAGAGGAATTTTCATCATCTAAATGAAGCAATCCGATAAATCCCAGACGTATTCTTTTCTCGCCCTTAAATTGGTATTGTTGACTGTAAAAATAAAAGGCGGGCTCTTTATCCTGAATAAGGATTTCATCTCTTAGCCAATCCTTAAAGATAGATGCGGCTTGACGATATTTGTCTTCCTGAGGGGTCTCTTTAGTTAAAAGTATACGGATAAAATTATACTCATCTAATTCATAATAATATTGTTGACGCTCTGGCGAGATGATGTCATAGGGAGGACAAACTACACGCGCTAGATTTTTAATTTTTTCCTGATTATAAATAACTGCCTTAAAGGGACTTATTTTAGTCATTGATAAAATAAACTCCCCAGAAGACTTCCCAGTCCATCAAACAATAAATCTCCCATTGACATATCTCTACCCGGCACAAAGAACTGATGGAATTCATCACTCAAGCCATAAATTATACCAAAGATTATACAAAAATACACCCTCTTTTTAAAAGATAAGGAGTAAAAAGTATTTTTTATCGCCCGGCTAAAAAAATATACCAAGAGAAAATAATTAAAAAGATGAAAGAAAATATCCTGATAAAAAAATAAGTGCGGTATAGCTTCGGCAGGTAAAGAAGAAAAATAAAATATTATCCCCATCCAAACATAAACCGGCAACCAAAATCGGATAATTCCGGTTATCCTTTTATTGGGATGCTTGGCAGGCATTACATCCTTTTTGAGCCGCAGGACAATTAGAATCACCCTTACGAGTATCCGTGGCTTGCCGCTTGCGGTAGTCTGTAACATAGAACCCCGATCCCTTAAAGATTAGTCCTGCGCCACTGGAAATAAGCCGTTTTATTTCGCAGTTACACCTGGGACACATCTCTAAAGGCTTATCAGTAATTTTTTGAAATGCCTCAAATCTATATCCACAGGATTTGCATTCGTATTCGTATGTTGGCATTTCATCTCCTTTCTTAACTGTGCGAAGCGAAACTTCGCACAATGATGTCTTTTTTTAACTATGGAATGCTTTCTTTATTTTATCGGTAAAACTCTCTTTAGCTATATCTTCGCCAGATAATCTTGCAAACTCTTCAATAAGCCGGCGTTGTTCATGCGTCAGGTGAGAAGGAATCTCTACATTAACCCTTATTAATTCATCTCCTATGCCCCTACCGTGCACATCCGGAATGCCTTTTCCTTTCAGACGAAAAATCTTACCACTTTGTGTGCCTGGGGGTATCTTCATCTTTACCTTACCATTAAGCGTAGGTACCTCCACTTCTGCACCCAGGATCGCCTTTGATAAACTGATCGTTATCTGGGTTAATATATCATTATTATGCCTTTCAAATACCGGATGGGGTTTTACCTCAATGATTACATATAAATCTCCTCTACCGGCTGTCCCTGCCTCGCCTTCTCCCCGAATCCTTAAATGTGAACCTGTATCTACCCCGGGGGGGATTTTTACCTTTATTTTACGTGTTACCTTAGAACGTCCTTCGCCCCGGCAGTCAGGACAAGGGGTTTGAATAATTGAACCTTCGCCATTACAGCGCGGACAGTTCTGGGTTAATTGAAAGAAACCACTTGAGATGACGCTACGGCCCGTGCCTTTACACTTAGGACAAACTATTTTTTTTGTTCCCGGCTTGGTACCTGAACCCTCACAGGTAGAACAGTTCTCATAACGTGGCAGTGTAATGGTCTTTTCTGTACCCCAAGCTGCCTCCTCCAAGGTTATCTCAACGCTAATCTCTAAATCTCTTCCGCGACGAAATCGCGTAGATCTTCTTGTGGTTCTTCCAAAAAGATCAAAGCCTAAATCTCCAAAAATATCTTCAAAAAGGCTACCCCCAAAACCAAAGTCCGCTAAATCCTCAAAAATACTGGAGAAATCTGTACCCTTAAAGATATCCTCATAGGTATATCTCTGATCGATTCCCGAGTGACCGTATTGATCATAAAGGGCACGTTTTTGCGGATCGGAGAGAACCGCATATGCCTCAGAAATTTCCTTAAATTTCTCCTCTGCCTCTTTTTTCTGCTCGCTAGGGACGCGATCGGGATGATACCTTAATGCCATTTCCCGGTAGGCCTTTTTTATCTCCTCAAGAGTTGCATTCTTTTTGACGCCCAGTATTTCGTAATAATCACGTTTGGCGCTCATCAAATTAAATCCTTCGTTATTGGCTTACTTGCATTATAGCATTTTGAACGCTATAACCCTATAACGCTATAATGAACTTATTTCCTATCATCCTCTTCTTTATACTCCGCATCAATAATATCCTCTCTCTTTGCCTTTGGTTCCTGTGTGCTGTCGGCCTTAGACTCTTGACTCTTAAAACCTTGTGTTTGTCCTTGTTGTCTCTGGGCTGCCTGCTTATAAATCTCTTCGGCTAATTTATGGGAGGCGCGGGTTAAATCTTCCATTCCCCTTTTTATTCTCTGGACATTTTTATCCTTAATTGCAGCCTTAAGGTCATTAAGTCTGGCCTCAATATCGGCACGTTCGGCCTGACTAATTTTATCCCCAAATTCCTTAAGGGATTTTTCCGTAGTATACACCAAAGTATCTGCTTGATTAATAGTTTCTACCTCCTCTTTTCTTTTGGCATCTTCCGCGGCAAATTTCTCCGCCTCCTTAATCATCTTTTCAATTTCTTCTTTAGAGAGCTTCTTGGGAGCGGTAATGCGAATAGACTGTTCCTTTCCTGTGCCTAAGTCTTTAGCCGAAACGTGCACGATACCATTGGCATCGATATCAAAGGTAACCTCAATCTGGGGAACACCACGCGGAGCAGGCGGAATACCTACTAAATCAAATCTACCCAACTCCACATTGTCATCAGCCATCGGACGCTCGCCCTGTAATACACGGATAGTCACTGCAGTCTGATTATCCGCAGCAGTAGAGAAAATCTGGGATTTACGCGTCGGTATAGTGGTATTTCTTTCAATAAGTTTGGTATTTACACCGCCTAAGGTCTCAATACCCAAGGAAAGCGGAGTAACATCTAGCAATAAAACATCCTTCATCTCTCCTTTGATAATCGCCGCCTGGATTGCCGCACCCATAGCCACGCATTCCATTGGGTCAACCCCCCGCTCAATCTTCTTACCAATATAATCCTCTACAAATTTCTGGACACAAGGCATACGGGTTGGGCCACCGACCATAATAATGCGGTCAATGTCTTGTGGCGAGAACTTTGCATCGGAAAGTGCTCTCTCCATAGGATGCCGACACCTTTCAATTATCGGCGCAACTAGCTCCTCTAATTTTGCCCGGGTGATGGACATCGTCAGATGTTTTGGGCCAGTGGCATCGGCAGTAATAAAAGGTAAATTTATATCGGTAGTAAGTGTGGATGATAATTCTATCTTTGCCTTCTCTGCTGCCTCACGTAGTCTCTGCATTGCCATTTTATCATTACGTAGGTCAATACCCGTTTCACGTTTAAATTGATTGGCAATATATTCTATCAAGGCATTATCCATATCTGTGCCACCCAATTGGGTATCACCAGAGGTGCTCTTCACTTCAAAGACACCCTGCGCCATCTCCATAATCGTTACATCCAATGTTCCCCCACCAAAATCAAAGACCATAATCTTTTGTTCCTTCTGGGATTTTTCCAATCCATAGGCAAGACACGCCGCAGTGGGTTCATTGATAATCCGCAAAACCTTAAGGCCAGCAATCTCACCGGCATCTTTAGTTGCAGTTCTCTGGTTATCGTCAAAATATGCAGGACACGTAATCACTGCCTCTTCCACCTTATCCCCCAGATACGTCTCTGCATCCTGCTTTATCTTCTGTAAGATAAATGCAGAAATCTGCTGCGGTGTATATTCCTTGCCAAAAACCTTAAACTTAAAGTCAGTCCCCATTTTGCGTTTTGCCGCTTGGATAGTGCCTTCGGGATTTATGGCGGCTTGTCTACGTGCAGGCTCACCTACCAGACGCTGTCCATCTTTGGTAAAGGCGACATATGAAGGAAATGCCTTACCCGAGGCAACCCCTGCGCCTTCTGCAGAGGGAATGATTACTGGTCTACCTGCCTCCATTACTGCGGCAGCCGAATTAGAAGTCCCCAAATCAATACCAATTACTTTAGCCATTTTTACCTACCTCCCTCTCTGAACTTGCGTTTATTGTTCTCTTAGAAACCTTAACCTTCGCGGTTCTAATTACTCTATCGTTCAATAAATAACCTTTTTGTAGTTCTTCAATTATTGTATTCTCTGGTTTAGCGTTATCTTCTACCTGCATAAGGGCCTCGTGTAAATGCGGGTCAAAAATCTTTCCCTTAGTTTCAATGGGTCTTACTCCATACTCTTTAAGCATCTCATAAAGATGGGCTAAAATCATCTCTATGCCTTTTAAAAATGCAGGTAGATCTTGATGACCTGATTGCGCTAATTCTACGGCGCGCTCTAGGTCATCCAAGATATTTAATAATTCCATAATTATTCCTTCATTGGCAAACCTAATAAAATCCTGTTTCTCTTTTTCCAGACGCTTACGCGTATTTTCAAATTCTGCCTGAAGCCGCAAGAGTCTATCCCAATATCCAGCAGCTTTAGATGCCTCTTCTTTTAAGTTAAGATACTCTATTTCTGGAATTGTAACTGTCTTTGTCTCATTTTGATCTTCTCTTTTTTTCTGCATCTTTTACCTCATATGTTCTCTAGGATTTCGCTTAAAACATCAGAAATGTATTCTAGACTGGGAATAATATGCTGATATTCCATGCGCATCGGACCTAAAACGGCGAGTCTACCCAAGGGGCGATTTTTGTGCCGAAACTCAGAAACAGCCAGTGAACAATTATCCATCTCCGGACAACCTATCTCATCTCCGATATAAATTTTTACCTTCTCATCAAAGTCACGGTTAAGAATCTCTAAAAGTTTCCATTTCTCTTCAATCATCTTAATCAGGAGTCGTGTCTTAGTTAAATTCTGAAATTCGGGCTGCTCCAAAATAGAACTCACACCTTTATAAAATAATTTATCCTGCCATTTAAGAAATGAAACAATTCCCGCATAATGCGTAATCTGAGAAATAATCTCCGATGTCTTCTCCAATACATCCTCAAGTCTGTGGATTTCTTTTTTATATTCATTTATAATTCGCTCTTTTTCCTCATCAAGGATCTCCATTTGTGAAATAAGGAAATCCACATAATAGCGATATCCTTTATTTGTCGGAATCCTTCCGCCAGAAGTATAAGGATGAGTCAGATAACCGCTTGCCTCCAAATCGGCAAAGATGTTTCTGATGGTTGCCGGACTTAAATCAAATTCCTGCGCAATCTCTTCAGAAGAAACAGGCTGGGCAGTTTCGATATAGCGATTAATCGTCGAAGCCAAAACCGCTCTTCTCCTCGACTCATAATCTACTGTCCTTACCATATCCCACCTCGACTTTTAATCTTTTTTAATCTTTCGGTTATTTTAATTATAGCACTCTCTTACTTAAAGTGCTAAAATAATTTTAGCATAATTTATTTTCCGGTCAAGGTCTTAAATATAACTTTTTTACTCTCATCCAAATCCACAATTATCTTATCATTCTCTTTAAGCGAACCTTCCAGGAGCTTTATGGAAAGAGGATTCTGGATGTATTTTTGAATTGTTCGCTTTAAAGGCCGGGCGCCAAAATTAGGGTCAAACCCCTGTTGCGTAAGATACTCCTTAACTTGAGGACTAAATTCCAACTCTATTTTCTGCCTGGCCAATTTCTCCTTAAGCGGTTGGAGTTCAATATCCACAATACGGCTGAGATCTTTTCTGTCCAAAGAATTAAAAACCACTATTTCATCAATGCGATTTAAGAATTCAGGCCGAAAATATTTCTTTACCTCGGTGAATAATTCCTTTTTTACCTCCTCATAATCCCGACTTCTTTCGCTAACCTTAAATTTAAGGGCATGCTTCTGAATAATCTCCTGACCAATATTGGAAGTCATAATAATCACTGTATTTTTAAAATTAACTGTCCTTCCCTGGCTGTCAGTAAGTCGGCCTTCATCTAAAATCTGTAAAAGTAAATTAAATACGTCTGGATGCGCCTTCTCAATTTCATCCAAAAGGACTACTGCATATGGTCTGCGTCTAATCTTTTCTGTAAGTTGACCTCCTTCTTCATATCCCACATATCCTGGTGGTGCACCAATGAGACGAGAAATACTAAATCTTTCCATATATTCGGACATATCAATCCGCACCAGCGCATCCTCATCATCAAATAAAAACCAGGCCAAGGTCTTAGCAAGTTTCGTCTTCCCTACACCCGTAGGTCCGAGAAATATAAATGCACCCATTGGTCTCTTTTCATCACCCAAACCTGAACGCATCCTACGGATACAGGAGGAAATAATCTCGACTGCCTCATCCTGACCTACCACCTTTGTCTTTAATCTTTCTTCCATCTTTAGGAGCTTCTGGGTCTCACTTTCCATCAACTTAGTTAAAGGGATACCTGTCCATTCGCTCGCGACTTTCGCAATATCCTCCTCGCTTACCTCCTGTCTTAATATCGGATTTGTGCCCTGTAATTTATTTAATTCTGTATTATATTCTTTTAGCTTTGTTTCTAATTCAATAATTCTTCCATACTTAATCTCCGCTGCCTTATCTAAATCTCCCCTTTTTTCTGCAGCGCTGGCTTCGTTCTTCAAATCTTCTATTTTAGACTTGGCTTCCTGAATTTTAGTAATAATTGCCTTTTCCTCTTCCCAATGTCTTTTTTTATCTTCTAAATCCGCCTTTAAATCTTGGATGTCTTTCTTGAGTTTCTTTAGACGTTCGCTTGCTAAATTATCTTTTTCCTTTTTTAAGGCCTGGCACTCAATCTCTAATTGGATTATTTTTCTCTGGATATTATCAATTTCAAAAGGCACACTATCTATCTCCATACGTAGCCGTGCCGCTGCCTCATCTACCAAATCCACAGCCTTATCGGGTAGGTTACGATCAGTGATGTAGCGGTGCGATAAAATTGCCGCAGCCAAAAGCGCAGAATCTTTAATCCGCACACCATGATGAATTTCATATCTTTCCTTTAAGCCACGCAAGATCGCAATGGTATCCTCTACACTCGGCTCATCTACAAATACCGATTGAAATCTTCTTTCCAGAGCACTATCCTTTTCTATATACTTACGATATTCTTCAAGAGTGGTTGCACCAATGCAACGCAATTGCCCCCGCGCAAGCATAGGTTTAAGCATATTGGAGGCATCAATTGCACCCTCTGCCTGACCTGCGCCAACAATCGTGTGTAATTCGTCAATAAAAAGAATAACCTGGCCATTCTTACTTTGAATCTCGCGTAAAACTGCCTTAAGGCGATTCTCAAATTCACCGCGGAACTTTGTTCCGGCAATCAGGCTTCCCAAATCTAAGGCAATAATTCTTTTTTCTTTTAGGCCCTCAGGGACATCTTGCGAAACAATCCTTTGTGCCAGACCCTCCACAATCGCAGTCTTACCCACACCTGCCTCACCGATTAAGACAGGATTATTCTTTGTCCGACGCAATAGAATCTGCATCAACCGACGAATCTCTCTATCCCTACCAATCACCGGATCAAGTTTACCTTTTTTGGCTAATTCGGTAATATCCTGACCATATTTGGAAAGGGCATTGAATTTTTCTTCGGGATTTTCATCGGTAATCCGCTGGCTTCCCCGTATTGACTTAAGTATAGATAAAATTTTCTCTTTATCTATGCCGTGTATTTTTAACTCTTTGGTAATTACCGAATCCTCATCTAAAAATAAAGCCAATAAAATATGTTCTGCAGAGATAAATTCATCCTTAAGGGCTTCTGCTTCTTTCGCCGCATTCATCAAGAGCCTATTTGTGCGAGAAGAAAGATAAACCTGAGCGGAGGAACCCGAGACACTAGGTTTAGTCTTTAGATATTCCTCAATTTGTTTAATAATCGAAAAGGTAGGGATGCTTAATTTATCAAAAATCAAAGCCAAAATACTTTCCTCTTGACGTAATAATGTGTAAATTAAATGCTCTGGTTCAAGCTGTTGGTGGCCTAATTCCCCAGAGTAATCTATCGCATCCTGTAATGCTGCTTGTAGTTTTAGGGTTAATTTATCTAATCTCATTTTATTTCCCCTCTCATATAATTAACCGGCTCACAATTGTTTTTATTTAACTGCCGGGAAGGCAATTAAATTTTACTTTAGTTCTACTTTAATCTGCTTGGGCTTTGCCTCTTCGGTCTTGGGAATAACTATCTCCAAGACGCCATCCTTGTAAGAAGCATTAATTTTGTCTGTATCTACATAACGTGGCAGACTCAGGCTCCTTACAAATGAACCATAGAATCTCTCTATACGATGATAATTCTTACCCTTGGTCTCTTCATCACGCCTTCTCTCACCCTTTAGGGTAAGAATATTATCGTTAATAGAGATATCTATGTCTTGTTGTTTAACGCCGGGTAAATCGGCCTTAATTACGATATTATCTTTATCTTCTGAGATATCCAGAGAAGGCGACCAGATCCCCTCTTTTGAAATTCTTTCCGGCAAGGTATCAAAAGAGGTATCTAAGAAGCGATGAAACTCCTTTTCTAAATCCAGTAATTCTCTAAAAGGGTCCCACTCTCTTCCACGCCATTTGATTAGTGCCATTTCTTATCACCTCCTTCTTAAGTTACCTTCCCGGCAGATTTTATTAGCAGTCTGATTACGAGAGTGCTAATATAAACTTAAAAAAATTATTCCTTTTCCTCCATTTCTATAATTAATTTTACCCCTTTCATATTCACCCCCTTTTCTTCCATCAGATAATGGATGTATTCTAATTTCCTTATATCTTTAAGTGAATAAAGTCGACTTTTCTTGCCGATCCTCTTTGCCCTCACGATGCCTGCCTTATCTAATTGCCGCAAGGTCCAGATCGGCAAATCTACAAGTTTACTTACCACGCTAATCACATAAACTGGTTCATCCGGGCTAATCTGAATATCAAATAACGGCATTTTTTTGCCTCCAGATGGCAAAATAAGTATAACATAAAATAATTATTTTGTCAAGATGTTCTAATAAAAATTATTAGATATTCCAATATTATTCTCTATCTCTTTATTATGCAATAACTTGTGAAAAAGAATTTCTGGGAGGCTAAGTTTAATTTTTATCCCTTTTTGCTGATAATCTATCTTTTCTACTTTCCCTTCCCGATAAAAAAGGTCTACAAGATCCATGCGGGAATGCGGAATAACAATTTCCAGATGCTTCATCTTCAATAGAAAATTCTTCTGGATTTCCAAAAGGAGGTTATCAAGATTTTGTTTAAGCTTTGCTGAGATAGGCACAGAATGAGGAAAATCGCCTTTTAACCTCTCTAACCACATCTTATCATCCAGGAGGTCAATTTTATTTAAAGCTACAAGTAAAGGTTTATTCTCTATATTTAGTTCCTTTAGTACACTCATTACTGCCAGATTGCGTTCATAGACGCGGGGGTGGCTGACATCTAAAACATGAATTAATAAATCTGCCTCTATCGCTTCCTCTAAGGTTGCCTTAAATGCTTGGATAAGATGATGCGGAAGGTTATGCAGAAAACCTACAGTATCGGAAATAATGATATGCTGGCCATTGGGTAAAATCATCTTTTTGACCAGGGGATCAAGCGTAGTAAACATACCCTGTGCCACCGGCTGAGCGGCATGGGTAAGGGCATTTAGGAGTGTAGATTTTCCTGCATTGGTATAACCTACTAAGGCAACACTCGGAATTAATTTTTCTTTTCTCTTCTTCCTGGTAACGAAGCGATGTAAAGAAAAATTTTTTAAATCGGCTTTTAGTTTATCAATTCTTCTGCGGATACGCCGGCGGTCAACCTCTAGTTTCTGTTCGCCAGGACCCCGTGTACCAATCCCGCCACCTAAACGGGAAAGGATAAGTCCTTTTCCCACTAGCCGAGGAAGAAGATATTCAAGTTGTGCCAGCTCCACTTGCATTTTCCCTTCCGGGCTTTTGGCATGATGGGCAAAAATATCTAAAATTAGTTGTGTGCGGTCAATGGTCTTCCTGCGAATGACCTCTTCTAAATTCCTTTGTTGCGTTCCCGATAAATCACGACTGAAAATTATGGTATCTACATTAAGCTTTTCCGCTAATAAAGCAATCTCTTCGGTCTTGCCTTTGCCGATAAAAAAATTCGGCGTAGGCCTTTCACAAATGCAGCTGATGTGTTCAACAATCTCTGCGCCGGCAGTAAGGGTTAATTCTTCTAATTCTTCGGCAATATCCTCAAGGCGCCAATTATCTCTTTCCGATTTTAATTTTATGCTGACTAAGAGAGTCTTTTCCACAACCTTATGGCTATCTCTTTAGGAGTCTCTTTATCCTTGATATTCACCCAGATTATACGTTTATCCTTTCTAAACCAGGTTAACTGTCTTTTGGCATAGCGACGCGTATTTTTCTTTATTTGCTCCTTGGCTTCTTCTAAAGAATACCGACCATCAAAATACCCCTTTAATTCGCGTATACCTATGCAATAATAAGCGGTCTGGCTTAACCTTAATTTTAAGAGCCTTTTTGCTTCCGAAAGGAGGCCATTTTTAAACATCTCCTCCACCCGGTGATTAATGCGTTGATAAAGCTTATTCCTCTGTATATTTAAACAAAAGATCTTTATTTCATGTTTACCCCAAAGTCCAGACCTTCTTTTCTGTAATTCACTGATGGGTTGACCGGTAACCTCAAAGACCTCAAGTGCCCTAACTATGCGCCTGAGGTCAGAAGGATGAATTTTTTCTATTGCTTGAGGATCTACCTTCTTTAACCTTTCATATAAATATTGATTTCCTTTTATTTTGGCAAGCTTATAAAGCCGCTGTCTAATTATTTTATTTTCGGTCTTCTGCTTAAATATACCATCAACTAACGCCGATACATAAAGACCCGTGCCTCCGACAAAAAGGGGGGTTTTACCTTTTTTAATAATTTCTTTAACCTTCTTTAAGGCAGCAGTTCGATATTGAAAAACATTATATTCGTGCTCAGGTGAGATAATATCAATTAGATGATGGGGAACTTCTTTTCTTAAATCGGGCGGCGGCTTAGAGGTGATAATATCCATACCTCTATAAATCTGCATAGAATCGCAGGAGATAATCTCCGCCTTGATTTTTTTAGCTAAGGCACAAGCAACCTTGGTCTTCCCGATTGCGGTAGGACCGACTAAAAAAATAATTTTCTTTAAGGCAGTCCTCAAGGGTAGATTTTTGTGGGATAACCTTCCTGGATAAGCTTATTGGCTAAATCTACTGCCTCGGCTCTTGTCTTTAATCTCCCCACCCTTACGCGATATCTTTTTTCTGTCTTATTACAGGATATCTCTTCAATATAAGCAGGATACCCCAAATTGATTAACTTTTGCTTAAGATTCTGGGCATTAAGGCTGCGACTAAAAGAACCAACCTGTACAGTATAATATAAATCAACCGGATAATCCGTCAAACTGCTAATGTCGGAATTAATCTGCAATTCTATATTCTGGGGAAACTCTTTTTTTAGTTTATCTAAATATTCCTTGCCTGTTAGTAAATCTGCCTTTTTAAAGGCGATTTGGCTGAGGCGATAATAAACCTGTGGTTTAAGCGCACTATCCGGGTTCTTACTGATTAACTCTTTATAAGTGGCTTGCGCCTTATCCAAATTGCCTTTTAAGAAATAAACATCGCCCAATCCCAACATTGCCTCATCCTTAAATTTAGTTGTTTTGAATTCCTTAAGAATAATCTCAAAAATATCCTCCGCCCGCAAAAAATTTCCTTCCTTTAAGTAGCTTAGGCCAAGAAGATAATAGAGTTCATCTAATCCTTCAGAAGTTGAATTTGCGTTACTTAAAATTTTCTCTCCTGTAGATATAGCGGACTGATAATCGCCGTTTAAGAAGTCAACCTTGAGTTTCCCAAGGTTTAAGGCATACGTTTCCTCAAGACATAAAACGCACAAAACGCACAAAACGAAACTAATCTTCTTTATTGGCATTTTTTATTAGATATATTCTTCTGTAATTCAAGGATTAAACGATGCCTTCTTTCCTTTTCTGCCTTGGGTACATCATCCGGCAATCTTTGTGCTTCGGTATGCGGCCGGGGAGAATATTTAAAGATATAAGCAGCATCAAACTCAATCTTCTTAACTAAATCATAGGTATCCTCGAAATCCTGCCTGCTCTCTGTCGGAAAACCCACAATAATATCCGTGGTTAAAACTCCGCCTTTTACAATTTTACGATAACTATTTATTAAATCCAAATAAAATTTACGTGTATATCCGCGATGCATCAATCGCAATATTCTGTCCGATCCACTCTGTACTGGAAGATGTAGATACTTCTTTAATTTTTCGCAATCCGCCATTACCCTAAACAAATCAAAAGTTGTATCTTTAGGATGGGAAGTAATAAAACTGAATTCCTTCAACTGCTTAACGCGCTCAACGCGCTCAACGAGCTTAACGAAATTAACGTCTTCATATTGATAGGCATTTACATTTTGGCCTAAAAGCGTAAATTTATTTATTCCTAAATCAACTGCCTCTTTTATCTCATTAAGGATGTCTTTATAATTCCGGTTTCTTAATTGTCCCCTTACATAAGGAACAACGCAATATGAACAAGCATTGGAACATCCTTCAGAAATTACTACATAGGCATGCTCTTTATCCTGATAAAACCCCGTATGGTAAATTTCTTCGGGCCTTATATTACCATTGGTCTGCCAGACTTTAATAGCGTTTAGCGGATAGTGTTGGGCGGATAGTCTTTTAATTATATCCGGAATCTTATGAATATCTGAAGGACCAACTACAAAATCCACATTTGGCGCCCGTTTAAAAATTTCCTCTTTATAATTCTGTGCCATACAGCCAATCACCCCTAGAAGAGGAATCCTCTTTCTACAAGAAAACTTTTTTCTAATCTCTCCCAGTTGACTCCAGACCTTATCCTCAGCATGCTGACGCACCGAACAGGTATTAAATAAAATTATATCCGCATGATTTAATTCTTCGGTCATTTGGTAGCCTGCTTTCTCTAGAAGTCCACAAATCACCTCTGTATCCCGCACATTCATCTGGCAACCGAAAGTTTGAATAAAAACCTTTTTATTCATCTTTAACCCAAGACTAAAATACATTTATCTTTAGGTAACTCTCAAGTAATTAAAAAGTATATCATATAGTTTCTTCTTATCAAGGTTGATATTTTAAAAAAAATCCTGCGCTGAAATTCCAGAGGTAAATTCTACCCTTCTAAAAGATAATCCCGCACCTTTATAAAGAAAGTGCGGGATTTATCTTATGTTTTCAATTAAAGTTTATTTTCTTAACTTTATTTTCTCAATTAAATCTGTCATGAATTTTGCGGCGATGTCCTTACAACCTATACCAAACGCCAGTGCCAAGGCCAACCCCAGAGAACCTACGAGGATAGTAATAATCAGCTTAATGATCTCTGCGCCGATACCCAGTTGTTCTAAGGTTATGGCTATGGCAAAAACAATTACTACCACTTCAACTATCTTGCTTAACAGCCCGGCTTCAGAAAGTCCGGCATTGATCGCTGCGGTCTGCACAATATTTCTCAATAATGTCGCCACAAACATACCCAAAACCAAGATGAATATCGCCGCGATAATATTTGGCACATAAAGAACTACTCTATTCAATAACTCCGCAGCAATCGTTAAACCGATAGCATTGATGGCGACCGCAAAACTAATAAGGAGTGTAAGCCAATAGCAGATTACCCCGATCAATTCCGCAAGAGAATATTTTATCCCACCCCTTGCTAAGAGGTTATCTAACTCAATACGCGCAGAAAGCTCATCAAGCTTTAGTATGCGTAACAATCTAGTTACCATGGCCTTAATGAGTTTAGCTACTATCCAACCCACAATAAGGATAATCACCACTAGAAGCAAATTAATCAGAAATTGGCCAATCTGAGAAAGAACGGTTTTGGCCGGTTCTAATAAGACCCCTTGCCAACTACCCATCTCTCACCTCCTTGGTTTTTTGACCCATTTTTTATAGCTTTAGCATAATTATTGAGTTATGTCAATAATTTTTACATACCATGTGTTGTTGCAAGATAAAAATGTCATCTTTTTTGCAAAATAGAAATGTCATCTTTTAAAAGAAAATCTTTTAAAGAGCGTTCCTTTTGGTTTTTGGTGGTTTGTATCTTTTTGTAGTTTAATTTTCTTTCCTTATAAACAATGGAAACCTTGCCATCCAGATGTTCATAGACCCCTACCTCTGTCCTAGCATAGCTTGCCCGATAAGGATCGGCTAAGATCTGGTATTTTGTGTTTCTGTAAGAGATGGTGTTATCAGGATAAACAGTCCTTTTTTCTTTCAGGCATAAGACATCATTTAAATTTATCTCCTTTTAGAATATCTCTATAAGCAGGTTCTTTTACCTTAGGTTCTCTAGCAAATCTCCTATTCCATTTAGGGATAAACTCTTCCTTTAAATAGTGATTGGCTCCTGAAATGGTGGTGATGTTATGAAGTCTTAGTTCATTTATGAGTCTATCCTGGAGAGTCTGGAAATCACGCTCTATCCTTCCCTTTGCTTGAGGTGAAGAGGCATAGATTAAAGTTATACCTAATTCTGAAAGTGCCCTTTTTATCTGGGTGTCAGGATAAGGCTGGTCATTTTTAAGATTGTAATGGATACCCTGGTGTCTTTGGGTGTTAAACTTTGAGTCCTGGTCTAAGTAGATACAGACCGGTAGACCTTTCTGTCTGAAGAATCCGTCTAAAACCTTCATATTTTCAAGTCTGTCTTAGGAGGATCGTGCATAAGCCGCATACTTAAAAATCCGTCAGAATCTGCTTCTACATACTTTATTTTTCGGGCAGAAAGCGAGACCACCCTT